>NZ_DAXETW010000041.1:0-14786 GCF_051155795.1 Longibacter sp. | reverse complement strand
CACGCGCTACAGGAAGGGCTCGCGGACATCCCGGACGTGCCACAACACGTGCGCGACCGGCTGGAAGGGCGTCTCGAAGAGGAAGGGCCAGAGGCACTGTACGACGAACTGTGTGCAGTGGACCCACGGCAGGCCGAGAACAACGATCCGACGAAGACGCATCGCGTCATCCGGGCCCTCGAGGTCTACCACCACACGGGGAAGCCGTTGACCCACTATTACGACCAGCAGCCGGAGCCGCCCTTCTCCTACCGAACCGTCGTCCTGAACCGAGAGCGAAGTGCGCTCTATGACCGCATCAATCGCCGCGTAGACCGCATGCTGGAAGACGGACTACTGGAGGAGGTGCGGTCGGTAATGACGCTCGACGTGGACCTCGATGAGGCGCCGATGAGCACGATCGGTTACCGCGAACCGATTCAATTCCTTCGAGGCGAGATCGACCGCGAGGAGATGGTTCGCCTGGTAAAACGCAACTCGAGGCGGTATGCCAAGCGTCAACTGACCTGGTTTCGCCGATATGACGATTACGTCTGGCTGAAAGCGAACGACGCAACACCCACGGACGTGTTTGAGGCGGTCGGGTTCTCCGTCCGTGCGGCGTAGCAGCGAGACGGGTTAGAGATGAGAGGGCAAAGAGGCCGACGGAGCCTCCGCAGCATCTTCGGCCGTCGCCACCGGCTCGATGACGAACAGCGCCTGAGGATGCAAGACATTCCCCCACGTGTGACGATAAACCACCGTGCCGCCGCACGTCCGGACGAGGTTCCCCCACTCCTGTACCGTCCGAAACGTCAAGGCATCCTCCTGGGCCCGCATCGCACCGGCAGACCGAATCCGGTTCGCCCACCGGTCGAGGCTGCGTAGAACGCGGTGCTGCACGGGACCTTCGATGACGCTCTCGACGACGATCACGCGGCCGCGGGTCACCCGCAGGGCCTCCCGAAGCACGCGCTCGGCGTCCTGGCAGTGATGGAGGACGAAGTACAGGATCGTGCTATCAAAGGCGCTCTCGCAATACGGTAGCTCAGCACCGTCGTACGTATCGTGCGGCAAGTCCGTCCGGTTGAGGTCGACGACGTCGCAGAGCTGTACCCGCGTGTCGATGTGGCATCCTTCCCCGTCAGAGAGGGCGTGCTGAATCGCCTGCCCGACATACCCCTCCCCGGCTCCCAGATCCAGCACCCGTGGCGTATCGCCATGTCTGGCCCGTGCTGGAGAAAGCCACCGAATGATCCGTCCGGCCTTCTTGGCGCCTCTCTTACGCTGCAGGTGCTGGAGCGCAGCGTCGGCCGCTTTGCGGATGCCCGGCGTCGTCGGCCAGACCCAGAGAAACGAGGCCCCGCCCCATCCTCCGATAACCCACGCCCAGTAGGGGCCACCGGCGTAGAACGTGTAGGTCCCAAATGCTGCGGCAGAGAGCCAGAGCCACCCGGCAAGCCCGCCGCCGGCCGGAAGCAAGGCGGTTTGGTCGGGGGCGGTTTGGCCTGCGAAATCGACCCTCCAACTCGATCGCCCGGCTGCGAGGACCGACAGCGGGAGGACGGCAAGCAGGTACCACGGGTGTACCGTCGTACTAAGAACGAGGAATCCACCCAGGATCCAGAGACCGGAGCGATGAAAGGGGAGTAATCTCCAAGCGTCCCAGATGTAAACCGCCGGGACGCCGAGAAGGAATGCGGCGCGAAGTGCCGGGCCAAGGACCTTGCTGTAGTCGATGCCCGTCCCCTCCAACAGAACGTGCTTCGCAAGAAAGTAGGGCCCGGCAAAAAACTCGAAAAGCCGAACGTACAGATCGAGCGATGTCATGATGTTCGGTACGACGAAGGGTTCTGCGTACGGGAGACACAGCAGCGCCCCGCCAACGGCCCCCGGGAGCAGGCTCCGCCACCCAAATCGGCGGACCAGGAGTGGAAAGAGCAGGACGGGGTAGAGCTTCACGAGTGTGGCTCCCGCCAGAGCCAGAGACGCGAGGCTCGGTCGCGCGGCCTGTACAGCCCACACAGCGGCGATCAGAAAAAAGACGAGTGCTGCTTCCGTGTGCCCCTGCCCTGCCGTTTCGAGCACAACGAGCGGGCTCCACGCGTACAGGACGAGCCAGCGGGGAGGGAGCATCCGGGCAAGCAGAAGCAGCCCTGCGGTTTCCAAAAGGACGAACACGCTCTTGATGGCGTAGTAGCTCTGCCGCCAGGAGCCGCTTTCCCCGACCAGCGAGTCGACGCCCGCCCCGAACGCAAATACCATTTGAGAGATCGGAGGGTACACACTGAAGAACTCCTTTGAGTTCAGGCGCTGATACAGCTCCGAACCCATTGCCCCGTCTTCAGCTGCAACCACCGCGGACGGGCGAAACTCGTACGGATTGATGCCCTCCCACTGGAGCCATCCGTCCCACACGTAGCGAAAGGTGTCGTCGGTAAGACTTGGCTCAAGCGGCAGGAAGACGAAGCGTGCGGCCACCGCTCCGGCGAGCACCTGGGCGGTGGAAAGGCGATCGCGATGCCACAGCCACACGGTCCCGGCGATACTGGCAAGACCCAACATGACGAGTGCGAAATGCGCCCCCGGTAGCGAGGCACAGACTGCAACGCCCGCGATGCCGAGCCAGACGAGCACGGCGACGGGGTCCACAGAGGAGAAGACGGATCGGACCGTTTGCGGCACGAAGGTGCTACGTTGAGGGGTGGAGGCGATACAAGCGGTTCGTGAGAAACGAGCCGTCAACGTTACAGGGGCTCTAGTTTCCGGTGCGCTACATCTTCGGCAGGCTCTCCCGTCATCGGATCACCGCCGCACGCCGAACCACCGGATCGTCGGACGGGGATTCAACCCGGAAGAGGTAGATCCCCGCCGGGACCTTGTCTCCGCGGGCGTCCCTCAGGTCCCAGGTCCGACCTCCGTTGAGGGAGCGGTCCTCTGGAAGCACGCGGACGAGCCGCCCGTCGGCGGACAGAATGCGAATTGTGGTTTCCGATGGCAGGCCGGCGATGGTAAGCTCCTCCCCATGCCGCGCGGCCCGATACGGATTGGGGTAGATAAAGACGTCGTCGAGTCCGGATGCTGGTTCCGACAGGCGAATCCCCCGACTCTTTCGATCCAGCGTCTCACCAGAGACCGAGGTCAGCGGGCCGAGTCGGAGTTGGGTATCTTGCCCGTTTGGCCCGATCACCGTCCCGTCGATGGTCACCACCACGCGATCAGGCTCCGCTTCGTCAAACTGTACGTCTGCGACCTCAGCCGGTGCCGGGCGCACGGTGTAGTGACCGAGCCGGCGAGCTTCCGTCGCATTCAGATTCGCGGTAAACACAAGCTCCACGCGCCGCTGATCGAGAATCGTCCAGTCGGCGAGAAGGAAACCGGTCGCCTGCTGTTTCGGGAAGGACACAGTTGCACTCGTTTGGCCGACGGCAAGCCCCGACCGGTCTATAACACCCGTCCAGCTCAGCGTGCCCGAAGCGGGGTCTGGACGTTCAGGAAACCGCAGCACTACTTGCGAGCCGTTCCGACCGAACGTAATGCCGTTGGACGTACGTCCCTCGAACGCAAACTGCTCGGCGCGCGTCGACGGGGCAATTTCTTCAGTGAAAACGAGTTCGACGGTCGTTGGAGAAATCGCCTCTGCGCGGGTCACCGTCGCCGGAGCGTGTGGACGGACGCTTCGGCGCTCCGACAAGCCGGACGCCGTCCCCCCGTACCAGGCGCGGAGCGCAATCGATCTCGCACCCGAACGCGATAGCGTGATAGTCGAGTCCGTCGTGACGGCTGCGCGAGAGAGGGCCGTACCGGCCGGGGCATCGAAGACAGTGACCGAGTCCGCACCGGGCGCTCGCCAGCGAAGGGCTATCGTCGATGCATCCTGCGGAATGGCGCTCTGCCAGCGCGGAGGAGGATACTGGGCCGAAGCCGCGTTGTATTCGTAGCGCTGCATCACGGGTCGGCTCGTCGAGACGAGAAGTTCCGGCGAGCCATTTCCGTTGAAGTCGCCGGCCACCATGCTCGCACTCAGGATTTTGCCGGCCGCGGACGTGCCACCGTCATAAAAAACCACGCGCCATCCCCCGGGCGAGGCAAAGTCGGCGATGATCAGTTCCGGGGGGTGACTGATGGCCACTTCATCCCTCCCATCCCCGTCGTAATCGAACGCCAGAATCCCCCCGTCGGGCGCCACCTCCCCGGCAATCGGCAAGTGCCACCGGCGGGCGTAGTCGTTATTTCCAGCCGCGCTCCATACTTCGTACAGGCCGATGGACGGCTGGACCTCGCCGTTGGGCAGTGTCAGCGGATAGTTCTGCCGGAACGTGATAAAATCGGTCTGACCGTCCCCGTCAAAGTCGCCTGTTGCCATCCGGTCGCCGGCATCGATGTAGTCGCTGGGATCCGTCCAGACCGCGCGCATCGAGTCATCAGTAACCGTTTCGTAGACGATGAGGTCACCATCCCGATCCCCGACCAGAAAATCCGTTCGGCCATCGCCGTCGAAGTCCCCGTCCGCGGCCACGGCCGGACCGAAGCGGTTTGCCAGAGCGGCAGAGTCGACCGAGGCGGCACTGGTCGGGTTGTTCAGTCGAAAGGCCTCGACGTAGGTCGTATCCGACGCCTCGAGGAAGCGCCACTGGAGCGAGTTATGCCCGACGATCTCGCCGCGCCCATCCTGGTCCACGTCCGTGAGCAGCGTGCCGATCAGGTCATTCGTGGTGATCGAATCTCCGTCGAGGCCGGTCGTGTCGATGAATGCAAGTTGCGATGGAATGGACCGATCCCCGGCCTGCTCCAGCATGAGCGTGACGCTCTGGACCTGCGTGAGGAGATCCAGTCGACCGTTTCCGTCCGGATCGCCGAGGTCCCGTGGAATCACGGACGCTATGAGCGAATCCGACGGCAGGAAATCGCTACCTCCCCACTCAAAGAACCGGAGGGTGTCCGAAATGCTGCCACGCTCCCGCTGGTTGACGACGACCTCGAGCAAACCGTCCTCGTCAAAGTCGGTGGGCTGTTGCAGCACCCGCCCGGGCGTTACGGTGGTTGGTTCAACGGTGAAGAGTCCGGTCGTCGTCTGACGGGCGGGGATCTCCACGTCTACGGTTTCAGAGGAAACGCGGCCGGCCGTATTCGTCGCGACGATCTCGACCTGCGCCATTCCCCCCTGCCCGGTGGGATCGACCGCCTCAAGTCCGTGACGCCGAACCTCATACTCGCTTTCGACCTCGGTCGTGCGGCCGTTGAGCGTCATCGCGAGATCGATCTGGGTCACGTCATCGGTCGACACGTCGACCAGCACGCCGAAGGCGCCGTCGATCAGCCCACCCATGGCCGACCGGACCCGAATCGTCGGTGCGGTTCGGTCGATGTACACGCGCCGTCGATCTTCAACGGTGGATCCGTCCCGCTTCTGCACAACGAGGCGAAGCGTGTATTCGCCGTCCGGATACTGCATTGGAGAAAGCGAAGCGACATCCCACGTCGCGAGCGTGTCGCGGAGCACGGGCGCCTCCCGGGCGTCCGTGGTGATCGGCTCCCATGGCGCGATGCGCTCGTCCAACCCCTGCGTGCCGCGTGTGAAGAACAAGCTGTACGACTCGAAGCCGGGATTCACCGCCGACCCCAGAATCGGTACCGACGTCTCCCCGGAAAGACCGGCATTGAAGGTGGGAGACGTGATTTCGACCGATGCGGGAATGGATTCGTCCAGCGCGCGCAAGACATCCACGCGACCGGAAGCGGTAATGTGATCCCACCCGGGCGCCTCCAGATCGACCGCCGTGTCTGTCAGAATCGACCGGATCGATGCAGGATCGAGGTCCGGGTCCAACGATCGCAGAAGGGCGGCGGCCCCGGCCACCTGCGGCGCGGCAAACGAAGAGCCGTTGACCGGACCGTAAAGATCGTCAACCTCGAGCGTGTCCGAATCCGACAACGGTCCCGGGTAGAGCGTGGTAAAAACATTGGACCCCGGCGCCCCGATATCAACGCCAATGCCGTACTGACTCTGACTGAACTGTTCTGGGAGACCGGTCCCATCCTCCGCCAGCCACATGACCGAGATAACATCGGGATAGTCGGACGGGTAGTGGGCGTCGTCCGTCGCCTGGTTGCCGGCAGATGCGACGATCACCACGCCACGAGTCGCGGCGTAGCGGACGGCCTCCTCAATGAGCGGAGAGGGCCGGTCGCGGCCAAATGACAGGTTGATTACCTCATAGCCTTCCTCTGCTGCGTACACGATCGCCGCGGCGATGTCGTCCGTTTGACCCCGTCCGTCCGCGCCGAAGGCCCGAAGCGAAACGAACCGGGCACCGGGTGCAACGCCCAGAACGCCTCGCGACGGATCTGCCGGTCGACCGGATGTGATACCGGCAACGAATGTCCCGTGTCCGGAGATGCCTCCACTTGTGTCGGGACGGGCATCCGGGTCTCGATCTTCGTACTCGCCGATCAGGTCGAGTCCCGGTCGATCCACGAAGTCATACCCGGCGACATCATCGACGAAGCCGTTTCCGTCATCATCAATGCCGTTGAAGTCGGACACGTCAAACCGGCCGTTCCCGTTCAGGTCTTCCGCCGGGTTGACGTACGATTGACCGGCAAGATCAGGGTGGTCCAGGTCAATGCCAGTGTCGATAATGCCGATCCGGACGGAGGGCGAGCCTTCCGTGATCTGCTGCGCTTCGCGGGCCCGAATCACATCCAGATGGTCCAGGCTGTCGGCAAACGCGTTGTCGGGGTCCGCGGCGTGCAGCGGACGTAGCATCCTGGCGGACGTCCCTGCCGGTCGCTCGACGGAAAAAACCACATTTTCCTGAACGTAGCGCACGTCGCCCCTCCCCCTCCAGGCCGATACGACGTCGGAGAGTCGGGTGGAGTCGCGCAGGGTTAGGACATACGCCGGAATTGAGGTGCCGCCAGACTTTGCTGCTGACCTAGCGAACACGGGTGCCGTTCGGCTTACGCCGTCCAGAAGGTCGGGGTTAATGTCAGCCGCTGCCTTCCCTCCGTCCATTGCGCGGCGAAGATCGACCGCCCCGGGTTCGAGGCGAACGATGACTTCCGCAGGCTGTGCGACGACCGCGTACGGGAGACAAAAGAGGAGAATGAAAAGGAAACGCTTCATGCAATAACGGCAGTTTACCCGGGCACTCGGATGTATAAGGTAGCTGTCAGGTCAACACGGTCGCAACCCGTCTTCTTCCGATGGATGCTAACCGGCACCATTCGAACAGCTTCAGTTACCGGTCTTCGCACCCGGACGGTCGAGCACTTAGTCAATCCGGGTCAGAGACTTCGTGGAGCCGGTAAGATTTCGACAGCCCTCCTGCTCCAGCACGATGATGTCCTCGATCCGAATGCCGAATCGGCCGTTGAGATAAACGCCGGGCTCGATCGTGACCACGGCGCCGGCAGGCAAGTCATCGTCGCTTGTCCGTGATACCCGTGGCCACTCGTGGATCTGCAATCCCACTCCGTGACCCAGGCCGTGAGAGAATGCGTCATCCAGACCGTGCGAGGATAGCACGTCCCTCGCTACTTCATCCAGGTCCGATGCCGACATTCCCGCCCGGGCTTCTGCAAGAGCAGCTTCCTGCGCCTCCAGAACCGCGGCGTACGCCGTTTTCATGTCTTCGGCAATCTCGCCGATCGCCACTGTCCGCGTCATGTCGGATGCGTACCCGTTCAGAAAGCATCCCATGTCGATGACGACGAACTCCCCGTTTTTGAGCGTGCGAGGCGTGGGGCGTGCGTGAGGCAGGGCGCCGTTTGGGCCCGAAGCAACGATGGGGTCGAAGGACATTTTCTCCGCCCCTTTCTTCATATGACGGTAGACGATCTCAGCCGCGACCTCTTTCTCCGTGAGCCCCGGCCGCAACCACGAAAGCAGCTCGTCGAACACCTCATCCGTAATGCACTGGGACGCGGCGATGGCGTCGATCTCGTCGCGTCTTTTAACGCCAGCTGCACGGGTCAGCAGACCGGATACCGGGGTGAAATCGACATCGGTGAACATGTCGCCCCACCGGGTGCGACGGTCGACGGTGACGTGATCCGCCTGGAATGCAACGCGGTTCATGCCGTCCAGAAGGCCTTCATCGGCCAGACCGGAGTCCAGTCCGTTCGACACAATATGGACCTCTATCTCGGCGGGCACCTCGTCACGCGCCTGGTCCCGGTACCGGCCATCGGTGAGCAGATGCGCACTTTCATCCCGGAGCACGACGAGCCCGTTCGACCCGGTGAATCCCGTCGTCCACCGCACATTCGGGATAAATGTAATCAGGACGGCATCCACGTTGTGGTCATCGAGGAGGCCCTTAGCGGTCGACAGATGATCCATAGATTCTGGAGCTCGTGCGGCGGACGACAGGGTGACCGGAAAACGACCCGGCCGAGATTCGGGGTACCCATTCCGGCCCGATCGTGCCTGGGACGAGAGGTCAGCTGGACTTCGAGGACCGCCCCGAGTAATAGTTCGGGGACTCCTTCGTGATCTGGATATCGTGCGGGTGACTCTCGCGTACGCCTGCCGAGGTCGTCCGGACGAACTCGCCGTGCTCGTACAGGTCGTCAACCGTTTCGCATCCGCAGTACCCCATCGCGGCCCGGAGGCCACCGGACATCTGGTAGATGACTTCGCTCAGCGTTCCGCTATACGGTACGCGGCCCTCAATGCCTTCCGGAACCAGTTTCTTCAGGTCATCCTCCACATCCTGGAAATACCGATCTTTGCTTCCCGCTTCCATGGCACTCACGGAACCCATTCCGCGGTAGCTCTTGTATTTGCGCCCTTCGTAGATGATGGTCTCGCCGGGACTCTCTTCGACACTCGCAAAGAGGCCGCCGATCATGACGCAGTTGGCGCCCGCCGCCAGAGCCTTGGGGATGTCGCCGGTCTGCTTGATGCCGCCGTCCGCGATGATCGGGATGTTGTGCTCGCGGGCCGCAGCGGCGCATTCCATGATCGCCGTGAGTTGCGGGACGCCGACGCCGGCCACGACGCGTGTCGTGCAAATCGACCCCGGGCCAATGCCGACCTTGACGCCATCTACGCCGGCTTCGATCAGGTCGAGCGTGCCGGATGCGGTAGCAACATTCCCGGCAATGATGCCCACTTCATCTTCGAAGCGATCGGCGATCTTTGACACCGTTTCGAGAACGCCTTCGGAGTGCCCGTGGGCGGTGTCGATCGTGATGAAGTCGACGCCCACCTCAGCGAGCGCGGCGACCCGGTCGATGACGTCCTCCGTGACGCCGACGGCAGCACCGACGCGCAACCGGCCGTGTTCGTCTTTGCACGCGTTCGGGTGCTTGCGGCGCTTGCGGATGTCCTTAAACGTAATCAGCCCCTTCAGGTAGCCCTCCTCGTCCACGACCGGGAGCTTCTCGATCTTGTGGCGCTGGAGGATCTGGACGGCTTCGTCGAGCGTCGTGCCGACAGGCGCCGTGATGAGATCGTCCGACGTCATCATGCGATGAATCGGCGTCTCGTTCTCGAGCTCGAACCGGACGTCGCGGTTGGTCACGATGCCGACGAGTTTCTTCTGCTCATCGACCACCGGGATGCCTCCGATCGAGTAGTGCGACATCATCCGTCGGGCGTCCCCGACCGTGTCGTGCGGCGAAATCGTAATCGGGTCCAGGATCATGCCGCTCTCGGACCGCTTGACGCGACGAACCTCGGCTGCTTGCCGCTCGATCGTCATGTTCTTGTGTAAAACGCCGCAGCCACCCTCTCGAGCCATGGCGATGGCCAGATCCGCCTCGGTAACCGTATCCATCGCCGCGGACAGGATCGGCACGTTGAGCTGAATGTTCTTCGTGAGGTTGCTGGCCGTCGATACGTCGCGCGGCATGACGGACGAGCGACGCGGGACGAGCAGAACGTCGTCGTAGGTCAGCCCTTCCCCTTTGATCTTCCGGTCAAACGCGGCACTGAGGGCTTCGGCGTCGGATGAGGTCTCCGGGGGCGCAGTGTGGTTGATCTCCATGGGGTGGATTACTTGAGGTTAACGCGTTTGCGGAGGGAGCGGACTTCGTGCGGACGCAGCCGGCGCCAGCGTCCACGGTCAAGCTTTCCGGTCGCGAGACCGGCGTACTTGGCGCGATCAAGCTGGACGATGTCGTGCCCCATCGATTCGAACATGCGGCGGACCTGCCGATTTCGGCCCTCGTGGATCTCGAGCGCAACGTCGGTCTTGTTGATCCGCTGATCGATGTACGTGACCCGGTCGGCGGCCGCCATGCCGTCCTCCAGCTCGACGCCTTTTTGAAGCTGATCCAGCTGGTGCGGCTTGACGGGTTCCCGGGTTCGAACGAAGTAGATCTTTGAGATCTCGAAGCTCGGGTGCATTAGTCGATGCGCGAGATCGCCATCATTCGTTAGTAGCAGAACGCCGGTCGTATTCCGGTCGAGCCGCCCGACGGGAAACATACCCTTGGGATTGTTATCCGGGATACCCGCTGCCTGCAGCACGGTATCGCGACCTTTCGGATCGTCGGTCGTGCTGATCGTATCCTTCGGCTTGTTTAGAAGGATATAATCGAAGTCGGCCAGCTGGATGGTGGAGTCATCCACTTCGACGTGCTGACCGGGATGGACGCGCGTCCCGTGCTCGGTTACGACCTCCCCGTCGACCTTCACCCTGCCCTGCTCGACAAGCGTGTCGGCATCTCGCCGCGAGCACACGCCCGCGTGAGCGATGAACTTGTTGATGCGCATGCCGCTCTTGTCAGACGGGGTGTGCGGATTGCCCATCGGCAGATTTCAGGGGTTGGTTCAGTAGGACGCCAACATATTATTGGTTCTTGTACGCGCCGACAGCGACTTGTGCCGAGCGATCTTTGAGTTCACACGGTTTTGTCGCTGAACAGCAACGCGCGAGTGTGCCTCGCGGATGTATCTCCCCGTTCTGATTTAAACTCGTGTACCAACAGGCATCTAGATGCAGACGGTTGATTTGGATGCTGACGGTTGATTATCCAGGCTCGCCTGTGAAGGCACGCCCCCCGTACGTACCCTTCGGTGGCGCTAAAGCTGTGACTGGATTGATGCTTTTTCTAGATAAGAGACATTCCTTGCAATAACGGAGATACGGAAAACGCTGTACGATCTCAAGGCCAAAGACATCATCTTCCCGCTTTCCTCTAACCATGTTTTCTCTCTCGATTGTAGCCGTCCCAGACAAACGGTGTTCTGCATTCTATGCCCCGACGCAAGCGCACAGTTTGAAGTCACACCCTCCGGACCTGAACGCAGCGATCTCAGACATCGCGACCGTTTCACCTCCGCTCATTATGTTGACACCCGGATGTTCACAACGATCGTAGATGGTCCCTCGGCAGTGGACGGCACGGTCGTTCATTCGAAAACTAAGGCAGATCCGATTGATACATGTCAAAGAAGCTACAAGCGGCTGCGATCACCGGTCTCGTCGCATTCACCGCCCTCTTATGCTGGGTAGAGCGGCCGTTTCGAACCCCTACGCCGCCGGATCCCGTCAAGGTTGCAGAAATGCTGGGACGGGATCCCGGTGTTCCCGATCATGAGTACTGGGGACCGGGTCAGATCCTGTGGTCGCACATCCAGATGTTTTTCCGCGATCTTGGCTCAGCGCTCCCTCTCGGGATGTATCTGATTCCGCAGGGAGATGTGTGGTCCTATCGGTTTGCTGCTAGCGCTACGTATCGACCTCCGGGGGCTTACCTTGATTGCGAGGTTGAGTCCGGGCTTGCTGATAACGGACTCTACTGCCAGCACACGGTCAAAAAAGCCGGTAAATCGTGGACGTACACGCTCAGTCGTCTTGAGCACGAGGACTCGGCCCTGTTTGTCGTGCGCGTTTGGGATTCAGGTAACCCATGATACGTGTGGTCACTAACATCTGTAAATGCAATAACAGATGTTATCCGTGTTCGTGACAATCTTAACCCACCCTCTCTACGCCCAGGCCGTGCGCATTTCCCTCACGACAGCGCCAGCCGGTGCCGGTCCTTATATACGGGTGGAAAACCTACACGAATGAATTAATAGTGTCTGCATGTACTCGTGCAGCGGCTTCCGTCGCTACTTCTTACACTTACCTTAACGTACCGCGTCTCCCCTCTGTCTCCCTTTTGCGATGCTTATGCCCGTCTCGCGACTTCGTGGGCTTCTTTTCCTCTTTCTGCCTCTCCTTACCGTCTTGACCGCTTGCGACTCAGGCGGCGCGAGCGAACCCCAGCCAGCCCCCCTGAGCTTGGAGACGAGTGCTACGGAGGTATCGATGGATGAGTCGACGATGGAAGCGTCACTCATCCTCTCGTCGCAAACCGGGGATTCCATCTCATGGCAGATCGACGACCACCCGGCATGGCTGGACGTCGATCCAATCCGCGGTGTTGTGGCAACGAGGCAGAACCTGATGATCACCGTAGACGAATCGACGCTTTCCTACGGTTCTCAACACCACGGAACGATCGACATTCACTGGAACGGTGAAACGTCTTCGATCTCGATTTCCAAAGCTGTATCTCATTACCGAATCGCAAAATCAGACACCCTCGGAGGATCCTGGGGCCTGACACTTCTTGACCTGCCTGGAGTGGATAATACACTGATGTTCTCGGACGCTCTCAATTCTACGGATCCGGATGGCCCCTCGCAGTGGGTGTACTTCAGGGCCGACGACCAATCAGATAGCGCGGATTGGGAATTCGCGCCGACCACCGCCCGAGAGGCGTTAAAGGCTCCCGATGCGAGTGAAACAACGTTCTATGATCCCTCGACGGTCGAGTCTGCTCCGTCGGGAGCACGATCATGGCGCTCGTCTGCGGTCGAACTGGGAGTCAATGAGGTGCTGCTCGCACGTCCTATCGCACATCCAACGTCGATGTACGCGGTCGTCATCACGAATCTGAGAGAGGTTGAAGAGGGCGAGGATGAGATCGTCGTTCAGGTAGCTGAATTCATGCAGTAGAGGTGCTATCGGAGCATCGATCGGTCGCCACCGCAACACGTGTCGGCTGGCGCGAGTCACCCCTGCCGGGCGGCATGATCTAGTTTGCTCCCCTCGGTGATTACTGGGCCTCCGTCATTTCCGATCACTCCTCCGACACGCTCCCGGAGGCATCCGGATCATCCCGCTTCTGCTCGGACGATTGGTCACGATCCGGCGAGGCGTCTTCGGTCGATGAGCCGCGTGCTTCTGCCTCAGCCGTCGTATCCGGCGCCTCTTGCGCGGCGTTCTCTTCCTCCGACGGGCCGCGATCGGCCCCGGCCGAGCCCGACCCCGGGTCCTGATCGACGTCGATGAAGTCGTCTGCGTCCAGTTCCCCCTTTTGCACCATCTCGCGGGCCTCGGACAGCACCTCTTTCGCCGTTTCGCGATCCGTGATCTCTTTTTCGGTGTCTAACTGCAGAAGCTGCGACCGCTCCTCGTCGAAGGTTGGATCGTCGAGAAGATCTTCGATCTCTCTGAGCGTCGGGAGATCCTCCAGCGTATTCAAGCCGAACTGCTCCAGAAAACGATCCGTGGTCCCGTACAGAAGCGGGCGCCCAAGCGACTCGCTCCGGCCTTTCACATCCGCCAGGCCGAGATCGAGTAGCTTACGAATCGCGTAGTCGGAGTTTACGCCCCGGACGAAGTCGACCTCCGGGCGGGTGACCGGCTGCCGGTACGCAAGCACAGCAAGCGTCTCCAGCAGCGATCGCGACAGCGACGTCTCCTGCTCCCCCACGACGAGCGCCTTCACGAACGGCGACATTTCGGGCCGGGTCGTGATGCGGTAGCCGCCTGCCCATTCATGGATCACCAGCGGTCGCCCCGTGGACTGATATTCCTGGTTCAGCGCTCGGACGTGTGCTTCCACCGTCGCGAGGTCCGGCTGCATGCGACCCGTGACCTCGGCGAAGATCTCTGCAATGCGGTGAGGCGGCACGGGTTCGTCGGCCGCGAAAATCATCGCCTCGGCCGCTTTGATGAGTCGCGGATCGATGTCGATGCCCTCGAGCGTGTCCGCAGAGAGCGTATTCCCGGGAATGGTCGCGTCGACGTCGTGTGAATCCGACACTGAATCGGCCTCACTCGTGTCTGTAGCATCCGCGCTCGTCGAGCTGTCCGGTGCCCCGTGAATACCGTTTTCTCCACGATCCTCTTCTCCATCCCTTTCAGCAGCGGCCCCAGGGCCCGATTCGGCACCCTCACGGTCCTGTGGCGACATCTCCGATTCGCCCGAGCGGGCTTCATTTACGGTCGCGCCTTCTTCTTTTGCAGGGCGTGTCGAAGCATCATCGGACGTCGATGCACGATCGGTATCTGACGCATCCTGCGAGGCGCTGTCGGCTTGGCCGTTTGATGGTGAGCTATCCACAACTGATGTTTTTATTTGCAATAACGGTAATCGGTGCTGTTCTGGCCGCTTCCGGACCGTCCATCCCATCAGCCGGTCATCGCACCATCCCCACCCACTGCGGGCCCTCCGGGACCGCCGGGGCCGTCTGACGACTCCCCCCGGTCCTTCACTCCGGTCTCAGCAGAAAAGCCTCCGGCATCCATCCCCTCCGGCGTCTCAACTCCGGGATCATCCTCAATCAGCGGCTGCTCCTCTCGCTGGACCAGGGTGAAGTCGATCGCGTCGTCAGAATGAATCTCTACGTACAGGTACTGCTGACGCGCAAGCTCCAGCGTGGCGAGGAAGGTCGCGATGATGAACGCCTTCGACCGGGACCGGCACAGCTCGCTGAACCGCACCCGCGGCTCGGACAGGAGACGCTCCAGAACAAACTCCTGCTGCCCCTCGATCGAGTACCGCAGCGGTTC
>NZ_DAXETW010000040.1:0-21511 GCF_051155795.1 Longibacter sp. | reverse complement strand
GTCGTCATCGACCTCACGAATCCGGTCAGCAGCGCCCTCGCTACCACCGACACGCGGCTCACCTTCACGCTGACCGACGACGAGAGCGCGCCGACGGTTGCCTTTACGCAGGCGAGCAGCAGCGGATTGGAAAGCACCAACGGAAGCGTGGAAGTCCGCCTCTCGAGCCCGAGCAGTCAACCGGTCGAGGTCGACTTCGGCGTGGACGATGCCGCGAGCACAGCCGACCGCGGACCGGGAGACGACTTTTCGCTGGGCACGGCATCTCCCCTCACCTTTTCTCCGGGACAGACAAGCGCGTCGATCGTCCTCGACGTGAACGACGACGCGCAGGATGAGCTCGGAGAAACCGCGATTCTCGACCTTACTGGAGCGACGGGCGCAACGGTGGACGCACCGAACCGGCACACCTACACGATCGAAGATAACGACGCCCCGCCCTTCGGTGCGATCGGTCCCGGCGGCGTGGGCGACGCATCCACGCTCGCCCTCTGGCTGTCCCCGACCGACGGCGTGACGGAGGACGGAGCCCGTCGGGTCAGCAGTTGGGCCGACCAGAGCGGGAATGCGCGCAACGTGGCACAGTCGAGCGGGGGCAATCGTCCCGCGTTCGACACCGCCACCCTGAATGGACTCGCGGTGCCGGAATTTGACGGCAGTGGGCAGTTTCTAAGCAATACCGACGGAGCAGACGACTTTCTGACGGGGGAAGACGCCTTTACGCTATTCGCCGTCACGCGCTCCAACCAGGCTGGATACGATCAGGCGTTCTTCGACACCGAAGCCCCGGACAACTCCGACGACGAACTCAGCCTCCGCTACGATGATGCCGGTGCCAACAGCGGGCGCAATGACATCCTGAAGCTCGGCATCGTAACCAGCGGCAGTCAGGGCGCGCAACAACTCGAAACCTCGACCTCCATCGGGGGACGAGCGACCCACGTCACTGCCAAACGCATCTACGGCGTGCGGTGGACCGCCGGCTCCGACCTGCAATTCTCTATGGACGGGGTAGAAGACTCCAATCCGGACATCGACGGCGCCGCAGCCACCGGGTCGCTGACGGGTGCAGACAACATTTACGTTGGCATCGGGACGAAAGGCGCCACGGGAAGCACCGGGTGGGACGGCGCCGTCGGGGACGTCATCGCGTACCGCGAGCCCCTGGGACAGACCCGACGGACCATTGTCGAAAACTATCTCTCTGCCAAGTACGACATCGACCTGAACACCGCCAACGGGGCGCTCGACGTCTACGCAGGAGACACGGGCGGCAACGGCGACTTCGACCGCGGCGTATTTGGCATCGGTCGCACGTCGGCTGGCGACTTCCATTCGGCTGCTCAGGCCGACGGCCTCCGATTCGACCTTACTACCGGATTCGAAGATGGAGACTACCTCCTTGCCGGTCACGCGACACCGACCAATAGCGTCAACACCGCGGACATTAGCGGGCCGGCGGGACTTGCTGCACGGATGGATCGCATCTGGTACGTCGACGCCACCAACTCTGGATCGGCCCTGAGAACCTCTTTCCGGTTCGACCTATCCGACGCCGGCCTCGCAGCATCCGTTAACCCGGACCCGTCGGGGTATGTACTCCTGTACCGGAGCGGACAGAGTGGTAGCTGGTCCACCGTTTCGACCGGCGGCGTCTCTACAACCGACGATCAGATCACCTTCTCCGGTGTCTCGTCGGCCAGTCCCGGAGACGGCTACTATACCCTCGGCACCACGGATCGGGCCGACAGCCCGCTCTCCGGTACCGCCATCACCATTGTCGGGAATAGTGGCGACGAGGGCGATGCGACCGTTGGCGAACTGGGCGGCGACGCGGGGTGGCGCCTGATCGGTCCGCCGGTTGAAGGCGCCACGGCGGGCGACATCATCTCCGGCTCGGACACGAATGGATCCGTCATCGAATTCACCGTCGCCCAGGGATCGATGTTCTACCGGTGGGACGACGCGATCGCCGGCTCGCCCAATGACGGGGCATGGAGCCCGATCAACACCGCGTCCACGGCCTTCCAGAACGGGCGAGGCTACCTCCTCTTCCTCTTCGATGACGTGGGCATCCCGGACGCCGACCCGCTGAACCCGTCGATCACGCTCGACGTCGCGACCGGCACCGTGCCGACCAGCAGCATCACCGTCGGGGACGGCGCACCGGCCGGCAGCGATCCCGCCCTCAACCAGGACGCCGCTCTGCACGCGCTCGCCAACCCGTTCAACGAACCGTACGACCTGACGAGTCTGGAGGACGGCAACGGAAACTCGCTTAGCTCCAGCCCTGATTTTCAGGCGACCGTCCAGATCTGGGACGGGGGCGCGACGACCGCCGAAGACAACGCCCAGGCCGGGTCGTACATCACGGCGACCGTTGATGGCACCGCCAGTCAGGACGGCACGGGCAATATGGTGCCTGCCAGCGATGTGATCTCCGCG
The DNA here is from genome assembly GCF_051155795.1 of Longibacter sp. Lineage (NCBI taxonomy): Bacteria > Pseudomonadati > Rhodothermota > Rhodothermia > Rhodothermales > Salisaetaceae > Longibacter > Longibacter sp. Next base: position 19,066 of record NZ_DAXETW010000040.1, on the reverse strand, counting down.
TGGCAGGGCTTCTTCGTGGAGCGGACGACCCCCGGCGCAGGACCGCAGGAATTCACCTTCAACAACGCCGGCATCACGACCGGTGACCGCCGGATCGTGGGCTCGAAGTCGACGCTCTCGCCTCGCCCCCACGTTCGCATTCCGCTGAAGCTGACCGTGACGGGATCGGACGACGCGCAAGTCGCCCGCGACGAGGCCGCCTCGGTGTTCTTCCACCCCGATGCGACCGAAGAGTGGGACGCCTTCGACGCCTCCAAGCTGACGCCCCTGACCAGCCGATACGCTCTGCTCGGACCGGTCGGTGCTGTGCGCGACACCGCCGACGCACCGGCGATGAAAGCGCAGGAAAGCCGACCTGCGGATGTCGAGGACGTGATGACCATCCCCTTCGCCCTTCAAACCGAAGGGGACGTGACCGGCCAGGCCCGGGTGCAGGTGTCCGACTGGAGTGAGATTCCCGGTACCTGGTCCCTCACGCTGATTGACACCAGAGGCACGCCGGACACCAGCGACGATGTGCAGCACGGTCTTACACAGGGCGCGCCCTATACCTTTGCGCTGGATACCTCCGCGAAGCAGCGATCGGCACAGACGTCATCAGGCGTGCAGCGACGCACGAACGATGCGGTGCGCATGCCGCTCGCCCCACCGCGACCTGACGACCTGATCCTCGCCCCGCCCGCCGCTACGGACACGGGAGCGAAAGCCGGCGCTCTCTCGCCCCCACGCTTCCAGCTTCAGGTTGAAACCGACGGCGCCCTGCCGGTCGAATACGCCCGATTTGATGCCTCAATCAACGATCGCCGCGTTGCGCTGAACTGGGCAACAACGAGCGAACGCGGCAACGACGGCTTTCACGTCGAGCACCAGCGCCTCACGTCGACCGACAGCACGACCTCCCCGGGCGCGTGGCAGTCGCTCGGCTTCGTCGACGGCGCGAACCAGCGTGCACGTACGCGAGCCTACCAGTTCGAGACCCCGGAACTGGACTACGGCACGCACGCCTTCCGCCTGCGACAGGTCGATGTCGACGGCTCCGTGTCCTACAGCCAGGTTCTGAGGACGGACATCCGTCTGGACCGCCCCGTGGCCGTCCAGGCCCCGTACCCGAATCCCGTGCGCCAACGTGCCACGCTGAACGTGACCGTCCGCGACCAACAGAGCGTGCGGATCCAGCTCTACGATATTCTGGGGCGACGCGTGTCAACCATCATGGACGCAGAGATTCCAGCGCAGGAGACGCGAGACATCCAGGTAGATGCCCGCCGGCTCGCCTCGGGGCTCTACTTTCTCCGGATCGAGGGAGATGATTTCTCGACGACGGAGCGCATGACCGTGGTGAAATGACCTCTCTTCTCTCTCTCTGGCCGATCCTTTTCCTCCGCACTTCCAGATTCATGCGCTTGCTTCTCGGCATTTCCGGCCCCTATCGCGTCGTGTTCGCTCGTCGACGTTGGGTGGCCCTTTTGATGATCGGCGTATTCATGATGACGGTGGAGTCATCGCCGGTTCTGGGCCAGTCATCGTACGATGACGGCCCCGCTCCGGCTATGAAGCCGCCTGGTTCCGCCTCCGGTTCCTCCCTTCCCGCATGGGCCGAGCCCCGGCCACGCTCGTCCCCCGCGTCGGATGGACCGGTCTACCCGGACGCGCCGATCACAACAATGAATGGTCCCCCGGACAACCCAAACCGGGTTCCTCTCGGCGGGATCGAGTGGCTCATTCTCGCCGGTGCGGGGTATGGGATCTTCCGCCTGAAGAAATCGGACGGCCACTGACCCACCGGTCGTCGTCCCAATGCTGGCCGGCCGCAACAGATGGTTGCTCGTCCTTCCCGCCGTCGCGGCGATGGCAACCGGTGCAACAGGCATAAGCGGAATGATCACCGAGCCACGGCGGCAGGCGTCGGGACGGAGCGGTCGCGTGCTTGGAAATCAACGTTCCGCTCGGGACCGGATGTCTCGCTCCACGCGGAGCCGAACGAATAATTTCCCCGTCAGCACGTCAGCGCGGGAGAGCAACGACTCATCCGCACGTCTGAGCGTCTGTTAGAAAAGCCGAGTAGGGGCACCATTACGTGAGCCCGCACGCCTGGCTACCTCACTTCTTGCCAGAGCGACGGCGTGAATACCTCCGCGGATGGGGCACCCTGCCTCCGTCTCACGCCACCGTCATCTCTTCCCTTTCGTACGGCCGCGGGCCCACCCGTCCGGTCCGGGCAATACGCAGGGAGCATCGCCTCCGCCGGGCAGCGCATCGGCCTGAAGAATACACATCCGTTACATTTTGCGTGACACAGATCGTCGGGAAGTCACGCATGATCCAATGGCTGTTATCGTGCTAGAGCGGCTCTCCCCCTCGAGCACGTCGCGTGCGGCTCCCTCATGCACGTGAACCGGTGCATTCACCGTTTCCGAAAGACACCGACGGTGCTTCTGGTCGTCCGGTGATCGAGCCGTCTCCTCAGCATACGCCCTATCTGAAGGATGCGTAGCACGCCCGGCTCGCGTGCCCCTTGAACGAGCTGCGTCGTCATCTTCCCCCGAATCGCCCCTGTTCGCGATGGTGCTACCTGGAAAACGCTATTCTCTTCGTTCTGTGCAAGGCGCGTCTCCGCTCCCGATTGCGCTTCTGCTTGCCGCCATCGGGTGGTTGGCATTGTTGACCCCGACAGCCGCGGCCCAGAGCCCAACAGCGGTCACGACGATCGAAAACGGGGATGCAGACATCCGGCTCCAGCTCAACAACGACGGAGGCTTCTACATCCCCGGCACCGTTCTCAGCGACGGCACAGAGAACGACTCGATCCCGACCACCGGCGCCGGCACCCGCCTGATGTGGTACCCGGCGAAGGCCGCCTTTCGAGCCGGGCGGGTCGGCCGATATCGTGATGGCACGCAGTGGGATGCGGCGAAGACCGGCGCGTATTCGGTTGCTATGGGCTACGACTCGCAGGCCGGTGGTGTCGCTTCGGTCGCTATCGGTGGCGAGACAACAGCCAGCGCGCCCGCTTCGGTAGCACTCGGAGATCGGACAACCGCCAGCGGCCTACGGTCCACGGCGATAGGCGCATCCACGACCGCCAGTGCCACAGATGCGACGGCCACGGGTCTGAATACGACCGCCAGCGGGGACGCGTCCATTTCGACAGGATGGAGAACGACCGCCAGCGGCAACGCAGCCACTTCCATGGGCTTCGCGACCACGGCCAGTGGTACCGATGCGACGGCGATGGGCAATAACACAACCGCCGCATCCGGTCACTCCCTTTCGATCGGGAGCTTCAATAGCGCCAACACATCGGCGGACGGCACGCTGTTCGCCGCAGGCAACGGCTCGTTCGGCAGCTCCTCCGACGCGCTGGTCCTGGACCAGGGTGGCAATCTCACGATCAGCGGCACCCTCACCGAAAGCTCGGATCGTCGGCTGAAAACCTCGATCCGGCCGCTGAACAGCGAGACCCTGGCAAAGCTTTCCCGGCTTCGCCCCGTGCGCTATGAGTTTAAAAACCAGGAGACGCATCCCTCCGGTGAGCAGATCGGCCTCGTCGCGCAAGACGTCCGTGGCGAATTTCCGGCACTCGTCCGTGGAGGAGACGGCGATGACCTGGCCCTTTCCTACTCGAAATTTACCGCCGTTCTCCTGAAGGGGCTTCAGGAACAGCAGTCCGTGGTCGATTCGCTGAGCAACCGCGTTCGCAATCTGGAAGCGCAGCAGGAGCGCATCGACCGGCTGCAGGCGCGCCTTTCCCGGGTCGAGTCCGATACGAATGGATCCGTGATCGCCGGTGTCACAGGGTCGCGAGGGGATCTGCTGATCGCCCTCCTGCTCGGCGGCCTCCTCGGTGCGGGATTGCTCTGGCAGCGGCGTCTTATGTAGATCCAGCGCCCACCCCTCGGTCTCGTTTTCGACTCCCCCCTTCCCCATGTATACGCTCCTCCGCACGACCCTTCTATTCTTTCTCTGCCTCTTTCTGACAGGCGTCGCTCACGGGCAGACGCCAACGACGACCATCCAGAACAGCAATAGCGACACCCGCCTCCAGCTGAACTACGACGGAGGCCTCTACATTCCCGGCACGTTTGGCCCGACGACCCCGGCCGACTCGATTCCAGCTTCCGGTGCCGGCACCCGCCTGATGTGGTACCCGGCAAAAGCAGCCTTTCGGGCCGGACGGGTGTTCGACAACACCGCCTTCGGAGTGGGTGTCGACGGCCGCACCTTTTGGGATGCAGCCAACGTCGGCAACTACTCCGTTGCTTTCGGCAATAACACAATCGCGAGCGGCGATGTCTCGTTTGCGGCCGGCCTGAATACGGTCGCCAGCGCTACGAATTCGACGGCCTTCGGCGTGGGCACAGAAGCAAGCGGCTCTGCCGCCACGGCAATGGGGGACCAGACAACTGCCAACGCAGCAAACGCCACGGCAATGGGTCTAAAGACAACGGCAAGCGGGATCGAATCCACAGCACTGGGCGCAGAAACCGTTGCGAGTGAGGCTCAGGCTACAGCGATGGGCGACGGTACGACCGCCAGCGGTCCGAATGCCACGGCGATGGGCGGTGGATCGATTGCCAGCGGCGGTTCTGCCACGGCAATGGGCTTCGACACGGAGGCCAGCGGCGATTTCGCCACGGCGATAGGCAGATCCACGACCGCCAGTAAAAGAGGAGCCACGGCAATGGGCCGCTTCCCAACCGCTAGCGGTGACGCCGCCACGGCAATGGGCTTTTCCACAACTGCCAGCAGCGCGAATGCCACGGCGATGGGCTCCGAAACGACTGCTAACGGAATAAGCGCCACGGCAATGGGCTCCGAAACGACTGCCAGTGACTTTGCCGCAACGGCCATGGGGGAACAGACGACCGCCAGCGGCGAAGCCTCCACGGCGATGGGCAACGGCACCATCGCCTCGAACTTCACGTCTCTCTCGGTCGGCTCCTACAACGACGCCAACAGCACGGCGGGCGGACTCGCCCTCTTCGTCGTCGGCAACGGCACCGGCAGTAGTGACCGCTCGGATGCACTGTTGCTCACTTCGAATGGCACCTTGAAAATCAGTGGCACCCTCAACGAAAGCTCGGATCGGCGGCTGAAGACTTCGATCCGGCCGATGAAAGACGAGACGCTGGCAAAGCTGTCCCGGCTTCGCCCCGTGCGCTACCAGTTCAAGAACCAGCAGACGCACCCTTCCGGTGAGCAGATTGGTCTCGTCGCGCAGGATGTCCGTGACGAATTCCCGGCGCTCGTCAGCGGCGGACAAGGTGACGCGCTGTCCCTCTCCTATTCTAAATTTACCGCCGTTCTTCTGAAAGGTCTTCAGGAACAGCAGGCGGAGATCGACCAGCAGCAGTCTCAGATCGCCGACCTTCGTGACGAAAACGATGCGATTCGCGCGCGGCTTAATCGGCTTGAGAAAGAAGAGCAGGCGGTCCTTGCCGGGATCGCCGGTCCATGGGGACTCGCCCTCCTGTTCGCGTGCGTGATCGGTGGCATGGGCGGGCTTCTGTATGCGCGCCGCACCTCGTATGCCGCACAGACGCCACATCCGACTGAACGCACCTGACACGTCACCCACGGACTCGACGGCTCCTCCTTTCCCCCATCGGATCGCACAATGACTTCTTTGCTTCGACGCACGTCTTCGTCTCAGCATCCTACGAACATCGCTTTCTTCCTCCTCGCAGTGTTCGCTCTGACCTGTACGGCCCGCGTCTCGGCGCAGACCGTCACCGTGCAAAACGGAACGACCCTCCAGGTGCAGAACGGCGCGGTATTCGACCTTGAGAGCGGCGAGATGGACCTCGGCGGTTCCGGCACAACCAACCGCCTCGCCGAATCCTCGGCGGGTCGCGTCACCGGGGGCACGCTCACCGCCACGCGGTCGCTTAACGGTCCATCGGCGGCCGATCCAGCGGGGCTCGGTGCCATCCTCACGTCGGGCGCGAATCTCGGCGCCGTCACCATCACGCGCGGCCATGCGGCGCAGACCGCCTCAAACGGCAACGCGTCGATCGAGCGGTACTACGACATCTCCCCCGCGCAGAACAACGGGGGACTCGATGCCACCCTGGCGCTGACGTATCACGACGCCGAGCGGAACGGCATCTCTGAGGCAGACCTGGAGCTTTTTCGCTCGACGGACGGCGGTTCATCGTGGACGCAGGAAGGTGCCGACGCGCGTACGACGGCACCGACCGGCGGCAATACTGTGAGGCTTTCCGAGATCACCGAATTTAGCCGGTGGACACTCGGCGGCGCGTCGAGTCCCCTGCCCGTCGAGTTGGTGGACTTCGCCGGGAAGCGATCGGGCGAGGACGTACACCTCTCCTGGCGGACGACGTCTGAAACCAACAATGCCGGCTTTCGCATCCAGCGGCAAACGGACCACACCGGGATCTGGCGCGAGGTCGGCTTCGTGGACAGTCGCGCGCCCGGGGGGACGACGACGGAAGCGCAAACCTATCGGTTCGAAGACACGGACTTCCCGTTTGCGGCCGACTCCATGGCATATCGCCTTCAGCAGGTCGACGTCGACGGCACGAAAACCCTCTCGGACCCGCTCGTAATCGATCGGTCGTCCATCGACGAGCCGAAGCTACTCGGCACCTATCCCAATCCGGCGCAGACGCACGCCACGGTTCGCTATGCCGTCCCCGAACGAGCCGAATCGGCCCGGCTCGACCTCTTCGACCTTCTCGGGCGACGCGTCGCCTCGGTCGCAACGGGCCTCGATGCCGGGCGACACAAGCGCACGCTTTCCGTTTCCGACCTTTCCAGCGGCGTGTACTTCATCCGTCTCCGAACGGAGAGCTCGGTCAAAACGACCAAACTGACCGTGGTGCGGTAATCGCCACCGCACGTGTTGCATGACAGCCGCGCCACCGACGGAACGCGCCTCCGGCCCCTGGATGGGGACCCCGGAGGCGTTTGGTATGCAACGTCGTTGAACGAGGCATCGCGGACATCGAGCTACTCCGAAGCAGGAGGCAGTGCGTCGACGGACGGCGGGTCGGAGCGGTTAAGTGCGACGTAGTCGACCAGGTGCTCGAGGGCGTCGAGGTAGGGACGCACGGCCGGCCAGTCACGGCGGGTGGGATCGATATGCCGCGCCTGGCGGATGGAATCCATACGCGCCATCTGGGTGCGCATCTCCTCCTTCTCCGACGCAGTCATGTGCTTCGACATCTCGATGCTTTTCAGGTCGCGCTCGCGCTCGGCCCGGTATTCGGCCGAATCGGCAACCATCTCCATAGCCGTCTCCGCCCGCATGATCCGCTTCTCGAGCGACTCGAACTGCTCACGGGTCATGCCGCGCTCCTGCAGATAGTCCGACTGCCACTGAAAAAAGGCGTGGATCACGTCACTGTACTGGTCTGCATTGGCCTTCATCGCCTCCTGCTTCTGGTGAATCGCGATGCGCAGCCGGATGTAATCGCGTACGTCCTGCCGGTTGAGGGCACGCTCACCTCGTTGCGCTGAGGCGTCTTGAACGGGAAGGAGCGCCATGAACAGGAGCGTGCACATCGCCCAGGTGGCGAACCATTGGGTCGAGACGAAGGGGGCGGGGATTGACATACAGAGACAAGCATTTAGAAAAGAGCGTGACGGGTATCACGACGTGCCCGCACCGATCGGGGCGCCGGAGAGACCGTCCGTCGCCCGACATGGTGGACAGGGAAACATCGCCTACTGTGTATTCATGCGTAGCACGAGGCCGGATGATGCCAGCAATTTGATGAACGAATGATGAAATGCAATTTTCGAGTTGATGAGCGGAGAGACGGACGGCTGTTTGCACGAGTCGTTTGTCGTACGTCAGAAACTGACCCGGAGACGGCTCCCCCCACTGAAGGAGCCTCTCTGAAGGAGTTTTCCGTTCGTTGACCGAAGCCGTTCGCGGCTACATGCTGATGAGTCACAGATCGACGGATGTTACTCAGCTTCTGCAGCACCTTCGCGATGGAAAGGAGGAGGCGCTCGATGATCTCATGAAGGCGGTGTACGAGCCGCTCCGTCGCATTGCACACAACCAGCTTCAGAGTGAGCGAGACGATCACCTTTTTCAGACGACGGAACTGGTCCACGAAGCGTACGAAAAGCTCGTCGATCATCACGCCGTTGATTGGGAGGACCGGCAGCACTTCTATGCGGTCGCGGCGCGGGCGATGCGGCAGATTCTCGTGGACGTCGCCCGAAAGCGGACGGCGACGAAGCGGGGCGGCGACAAGCGGCGTGTCGCGTTCGATCCGTCGATGCACCGTGGCGACATCGGGCCGGAGGACGTGGTGCTCGTAGATGACCTTCTCGACCGGTTGGCCGACCGTGACGAACGGATGGCCAGAGTCGTCGAGTGCCGCTTTTTCGGAGGATACACCATCGCCGAGACGGCCGACGTGCTTGGCGTTTCCCCGTCGACCGTGAATCGCGACTGGCGGTCGGCCCGGGCCTGGCTAAACCGTGAGATGATCGAACACACGAACGGCACGTCTGCCGGGCAGAACAAATCCAGCGAAGGGACGGCCGGAGCACACCGGGACGCCGGCGACGGTTGATGGACACGCCTGCAACCTCCGGGGAAGGCTTCGCGGCCAGACGGGCCACTTGCTGCATGGAAGCTCCCGGATCTTCTTCGCTCGCTGGGCTCGACCTCACCTCTTTGAAAGGACCTCATGACCGACGCGGAGTGGACCCGTGCGAAGGCCGTTCTAAACGACCTCCTGGACGCAGCGCCCGACGATGCGACGGCGTGGCTACAGGAACGGTATGCGGATGAACCGGAGTTACGCGCGGATGTGGAGAGCCTCTATCGAGCGTATCGGAATGGGGCGATTCGCGACCACGAGGGCGCGGCAACATGGCTTCAGCCCTCTGCCGGCGGCGCTTCGACCGCAGGCGGGTCGTCGTCCGGGACGCGCCCGTCGAGGGAATCCCTTCCGGGCCTGCCAACGAAAGACGAAGAGGCGGACGGTCACCTCCCACGACACGGCCAAGAAACCGTCGGACGCTATCGCTTAATCGAGAAGATCGGCGACGGCGGAATGGGTGTCGTGTACCGGGCGGAGCGATCGGATGGAGCCTTCGAGCGGCCCGTGGCGGTCAAGTTGCTTCGCCGCATCGTATCGGCCGGAACGGAGCGCCGCTTTCGGGCCGAACGCCAGGTCCTTGCCAGCCTCGACCACCCCAACATCGCGGGTCTCATCGACGGCGGGGTGACGGCGGAGGGTCGGCTCTACCTCGTCATGGAGCTGGTGGATGGCACGCCGATCACCGAATACGCCCGCACTCACAGCCTGACCGCGACCGAACGGGTGGAGCTTCTCACCCAGGTCATCGATGCCGTCTATGCAGCGCACCAGAACTTGGTCGTCCATCGTGACCTGAAGCCGTCGAACGTTCTGGTCACCGAGACGGACGCCGGGCCTCAGGTGAAACTGCTCGACTTCGGGATTGCCAAGATCCTCGACGAGGCGCTCCCCGTCACGCGCCCGGTTACGCGAACGGGGCACGCACTCATGACGCCGGCCTACGCCGCCCCGGAGCAGATCGCAGGCGACGAGATATCGACGGCGACCGACACCTACCAGCTTGGCGTGCTCGCGTATGAGCTGCTCACCGGACGACCGCCCCTCGTCGACGGGGAGACCGAGCGGCGACAGATCGAGCGGCGCATTCTCAAGTCCTCGCCCGCTCCACCGTCGTCGCAGCCCGCAACGCAAGGGATCGACCCGCGGCGGCTCGGCGGCGATCTGGATACGATTCTGCTGAAGGCGCTGCGGAAAGAGCCCGGACGACGGTACGCCTCCCCGGATGCGATGCGGCGAGACCTGCGGCGGCATCAAAACGACGAGCCGATCGAGGCCCGTCCTGCCACACTGAGTTACCGGACGAAGAAATTCGTCCGACGAAACCAGTGGGGCGTCGTTACGGGAGCCGCTGTTCTGTGTCTCACACTCGTGCTCGGCGGGTTCATCCTACGTGAGCGCAACGCAGCCGAACGCCAGGCCAGGAAGGCCGAGGAGGTGTCGTCCTTCCTCGTTCAGCTCTTCGAAGCCGCCGACCCGAACCGGGCGGCCGGCGACTCGGTCACGGTGCGGGCGCTGCTCGATCGAGGCCAGGACCGGCTGCACACGATCAACGAACCGGCGGCAAAGGGGCAGATGGCGCACGTGCTCGGTCAGACATACCGTCGGCTGGGCGAATTCGAGAAGGCGCGAACGCTCCTCCAAACGTCGGTTCGCGTCCGGTCGGCGCTGCGCGGAGACGATCACCCCGAGACGCTCGAGAGCATGTCGGCACTCGGGTTGCTGGAGCGCGATCAGGGCCGGTATGCAGCTGCTGACACGCTGATGGAGCGCGTGGTAGCCGGACGCCGAGCGCTCCGTGGACCGACGGACTCAACCGTCGTGCAGGCGCTCATGTATCACGGGTTCATCCAGCGAAAACTCCGGCAGACCGAAGAGGCAGAGAAGCGTCTTGAGGCCGCCCTGCGTGCCCACCGGAGCCGCAGGGACACCGCAAACATTCTTACGGCAGAACTTCTCTTCAACCTGGCCAGTCTGTTGAAGACGCAGGGCAAACTAGACGAGGCGCTGCCCGTTCAGCGCCGTTCGCTCCGCCTCGTAGACTCCCTGACGAACGGCCCCCACCCCGGGCGAATCGCAAACCTGAACAATCTCGCCCTGCTCCAGACCCGGCGCGGCGACCTCGACGCAGCGGACGGCCTGTACACAAGATTGCTGGCGGAGGGCACCGAGGTGTACGGGCCGGAGCACCCGAACCAGATCCGGTGGCTGTCGAACCTCGGCAGCCTGCATACGGAAATGTTCGAGTATGAACGCGCCGACTCGCTGCTCAACCGTGCGCTGGCCCTGAGCGAGAAAACGCGAGATGGCCCCCACCCGCAGACGGCCGTCACCTTGCACAACCTGGCGGTGAATGCCCACGAACGTGGAACCTTCGCCCATTCGGATTCGATGTATCGGCGTGCTCTCGCCATGATGAAAGACGTTCACGCGCAGCCCGACCGGAGAACCGCTCGCGTGACCTCGGACTACGGGCTCCTGCTGGTGCACATGGAGCGCCTCTCGGATGCGGACAAAATGCTCCAACAGAGCCGGCGCGCGTTTCAGTCCATTCATGAAGAGGTCCACCCGGAGAGGGGAGACGTCCTCGTGCGTCTCGGCCACCTTCGTCTGAGCCAGGGACATCCCTCTGAAGCCGACTCCCTCGCGCTGGCGTCGCTCCGACACTATCGTACCGAGACCGATACGTCGATCGCGGGCCTGTTCAACGCTCGTTTGCTCGGAGCTCGGGCCGCGCTGGCCCTCGGCGAACCGAGCCGCGCCCACGCGTTAAGGCGCCAGGCGGCGTCTCACCTGGATTCCCTCCCCGGCTCGGAGACGTGGCAGCGGCACGTTCTTAGAACCGTACGTGGCAAAATCGCGCTCGAACGCGACTCGCTGGCCCGGGCGAATCAGCTTCTCGACGAGGCGCATACGGCGCTACACGCGACGCGAGGCGCAACGAACGTGCATACGGTGGCGGCACGTGAAGCACTTCAAGCGGCACAAGCGCGGGAAAAACGCCTCCGGTAAAAACAGGACCTTCCCTGCTAAGCCGTTGTCCCGCGGCCTGCAAGTCCCGAGCGCCGCCCGGTCACGGCGACGGACGTGCTAGCCTCCGTCCTGTTCGATCTTTCCCAGCCAGCGGCGGATCTGCTCATAGACGTCAGGGTCGCTCAGCAGGTCAAAATGACTCCGCGCGGCAAACAAGCGCTGCTGCGACGGCGGGATCTCCAGGCACCGCTCCGGGTCGGCGTGCTCTCCCAGAGCGCTCGCGACCGGGACCAGCCCGTCGTCCGGCACCTCCCGGTGACGTATGCCCGACCGACTGTGCAGCGAGGCGGCGATGGCGAAGCAGGTCGTCCCCGCCGGGAGCGGTAGCGTCCGACTCCGTGTGCTGCTGCCATCCGATGCGCCTCCGCCGTGGCACAGGTCGTTGATCCCCGCGCTACGCATGCGACCGATGCGACTGATCGGCTCGGTATACGGGCTTCGGCCCAGCGCACGGTCCACCCACTGCCCGGCCCGCTCCATCGGTGCGCCATGATGCGGCGTTCCCAGAAACACAACCGTTCCGAGGCGCTCGGGCCACGTAAGACCCACCCGACCGGCATGATCCCACGCGCTGCGGATCACGAGTCCGCCCATGCTGTGACCGATCATGGCCATGTTCGGCGACGGCTCCGGCCATTCCCGGACGAGGCGTTCCATCAACTCGGAAAACCGCCGGCCGTTTTCCTCAATCCGCCGACCGGTGTTGTAGTGGACGTAGAGGGGCGCGTACCCGAGATCGCGTGCCAGCGCCGCCCCGTGGTCGTGGCCGTCCCGGTGCCATTGCAGATCGTTCATGCAGAGCCCGTGCAACAGAATCAGCGGGCGCGCGCTGGCCGATCCGACGTAGCGCCGCAGCGTCTCTCGGTCCGGGGAAACCGGACAACCGTCCACACGCAGACGCATCGATATAGAGAGCGGGTTGTTCGACGCCGCGAGGTGATCGCCGAGAACGCCGTTCAGCGCAGCAATCACGGCTTCCCTCCGGCGCGAGACCGTATGGTTGGAACCGGATGTGTTCAGAAACGGCTTGACACCTTCAACCAGGGCCCCTGCCCCCAGCCCGACAAGCCGGGAGACGACACGGATACTACGATACACGAAGCCCGCGATGCCACGCTTGCGGCCGCGCCGCCCATTGCCGACAAGCGGCACCAGGCCTGAAATATTGTGATGCATCGCCTCGACGACCTCTGTGGCCCCAACCACGCCGTCGACGACTAACTGTCGCGCCCCCTGCAGATCCGCCACCCTCCACTGCCGGTTACTCGTCGGGCGATATGCCCCGGTGGAACGATCCGCGGGACAATCGACGCGTTCAGGGGTCTCTGGCATAACGGATGGACGAGGGCCGTCGGGGCATCGGCCCAGTGCGTCGATGGGAAAGGTTGGAAAGTTGCGAGCAGCAGTCGCATTGGAGCTCGACCAATCACCGCATGTCTATCTAACGAATGGATCCCGGCGCGGCTCCTGAGGGATTCCGCCGCAGCCAGAGCCTACGCATGTCTCCTGTCGAATTGGCCCCATGCCCATGAATCGCGACCGCGGAAATCCACCGGAAAGCAACGCCATGGGGGAGAAGCCACGCTGGATCCGCCGGGTGTGTCGGCTTTACATGCATGTGCGGTCGCTTCTGGAGGCCGCGGAGTTTCGTCTACTGATCGCCATTGCCGTGCTCGCTGCCGGAATCACGGGGTTCGTCGCGGTCGCCGACGCCGTTGTCGAGGGCGAAACCCGGATGGTCGACGAGCGAATCTTGCTCGCCTTCCGAACGGCCGGCGACGTCGGCGACCCGGTCGGGGGACCGGCCGTCGAGGAGGCGGTCCGCGACCTCACCGCCTTCGGAAGCGTACTGCTCACGTCAACCTTTACGCTGATCGTGGTCGGGTTCCAGTTTCTCGACCGGCGACCGCGGCGGGCCGCGTTCATTTTAACCTCCGTCCTTACCGGCGTAGGCGTCATTTTCGCCCTGAAGATTGGGTTCGACCGCCCCCGCCCCAACCTCGTGCCGCACGCCATGGAGGCGCTGTCCCCAAGCTTCCCCAGCGGCCATGCGGCGACGTCCGCTGTCGTCTACCTCACGCTCGGCGCCCTCGGAGCCGACGCCCTGTCGCGGCCCCGGTTAAAGGTGTTCGCCATCACCATCGCCCTGCTGATCACGGTGGGCGTCGGCTTCAGCCGGGTGTATCTGGGCGTTCATTGGCCGACGGACGTGCTGGCGGGATGGACCATGGGGGCGACGTGGGCACTTGTATCCTGGCTTCTGGCGCATGAGTTCAGCCAGCGGGGATGGATCGAGAGCGGAAGCCGACTCGTCCGGCGAGAGAATGCGGAGGAAACCCAGTTCGGGAACGGATAAAGACGGTAAATCGGACTTATTGTGTGGCTCCATTGGACTCCATCCCCGCCTCGTACCCGCGCTGATAGGCGTCTTGCAAGCCATTGTAGAACTCGGGTCCAGCGAGGAATAAGGAAGCCACAATCGCAATAGCACCGGTCGCCGCCACGGACCAGCCCCACTGCGTATCACGCTTGACAATGCCCACGGTGATCATGATGAGCCCGGAGATAATGAGAACGTCCCAGATCATGTCGTCTCGATACATTGAGGAAAATGTCCGCGAGGACCGCAACGTCCACGCTCACGAGCGACGCACAGAATCGATCCCACGATCCTCTCTCCCGGCGACGCCCTTCGGTATATGGTAATCGGCGGCAACAATTCACCTTATAACCGAGCCCGCATATACACATTGTTTTCAGGCGGTGTTTGACTCGTCTGTGCAGCGTCACGACGCGTTCAGTCCGCGCGAGTTGCTGCAGCCTCCAGCAAGACATCCCAGGCCGGCTTCGGCGACCCGTCCGACCGAACGACACCGAGGAAACAGAGATAGTCGGCAAGACGCTCCGCTACGTCGTCCGGCAGGTCATCCAGTTCATCGCCGAAGATCAGATCTCGCACCGTCCGGCAGGTCGACTCATCGAAATCCTGAAAGGTGAACACCGAGGCGAAGCGGACCTGTTCAGACGTTTCGATCTCCGAGAAGAGCCGCTCGAAGCATCCGCGTTGCCACGACTCCGACGCACCCATAGAGGCAGGGCTCGGACACGTCAGTTCTTGAATAAGGATCGGGCCTTCGCCGTAGGCGGCGAGGACGTCGCGAAAGTCCGGCGCGATGTCATCCTGGTCTTCGACAAAGAAGTCGTCTTGAATGGGCGCGTAGTTGATCGGCACGACGTCGCTCACCGAGCGGATCGCCTGATACGTCCGGGTTTGCTCACGGACGGCCGGCGTCGTCAGGGTGACGCCGACGGCGAGGCGTGGCTCGATAGCGTGGACGCGCTCCCGAGCGGCCTCTACGAACTGAACGTATGCACCTCGCTCACCGGGAAACTCCCCGTCGAGGCGGGCATCGATCTCGTTCCCAACTCCGAGAAAGAAGCCCCCGTTCTCCATGAGCACCGGCACGATGCGATCCAGGAGTGCGCCAAACCGGTCGAGGACGGCGGGATCATCCAGGGCAACGCCGTCTGCCAGGCCGCCACTCCCATCGGAGAGTTCTTCGGGAAGGTTATACGACTCGATGTCGCCGACCGTGACGTTCACGAATGGACGGATGCCGAGCCCGTCCAGCGTCTGGAGCGTCGCGGTAAACGTGTCAAGCGTGTAATCGCCCGGTGCCGGCTCGAGGTCGGCCCAGTCGACATAGTATGTAAACCCGTTGAGCCCACGCGCGACCGCGCTATCAAGGAGCGCTCGTTCCGGTGCGTCGAGGCTGTTCAGATCTGCACCGCCGTAGAGCGTGGTCCCCAGCGTGAGCCCGGGATCGAGCAGCGGAACCGACGCAGCGTCGGTGGCCGGCGGATCCGAGTCGCTGGGATCAAGACCGGTCGTGGAGCAGGCCGTCACCGGGAACAGAAGCGCAAGGAAAACCACCGATCGAAGCGAGACGAGCATGGCGCTCTGGGTCGGAATGTCGAATGCGTTTGCTTAAGAGCCGCCCCTTCATTCGCCGAGGTAACGGCCGATTGCACGTGTCAACCCGGCGTGCCACACGCGTCGATGGCCCGCGATCACGGGAAGAACGCGGACCACGTCAGGCGCATCCCGATCCCGAACTCGACCAGCGTCCGGTCGTCGCAGAAGGCAAACCATCCATCGCTTCCGCACGCCCCGAGTTGCGGCGCGTGCACGCCAATGCGACCGGTGAATCCAAAGACTGGCGTAAGCGCGTAGTGGACCTGCGCGCCGGCACTCCACCCGATCGAAAACCCATCCGGCGTGATGGGTCGAAGCCGGGCGTCTCCCTCCTGCTCGGCAAAGACGGCATCGATATCCGTTCCGGTCAGTAGAAGGTATACTTCGGGCTGAAGGCCGGCGGTCGATGGAAGCGGCTGCACGGCAAGGCCCGCCCCGACGACCGTCATCCGGGCATCGCCATCGAAGGCCCGCGGGGAGCAATCCGCACCCGGAGGTACCAGCCCGGTACAGGGCGACCGGCGAATCGACGCATTCTCGACGTGGTGCGACGCGGTGAGGCGAACGGCGAATCGGTCGCTGACCGGTAGATCCAGGTAGCCCCCCAGTCCGGCCGGATCCTGCAGGGCCTGACCATACCCCGCGCGGGTCATCGCGTATTCGATGCCAAGGTCTTGAGCATGTGCTCCGGGAGAACATCCGAGGACAAGAACGAGAACGGCGGCGATGACAGACCGGGGACGGATCATGACGCAAGGACCGGGGAACCAAGAATAATGTCGGGACGAGCAACGAGGCACTCGTTCAAACGACGGAACGTCGCATGATAAATACACACGAGTTCGAACACCAGCACCATTGCCGGAACGGGGACGTCTGTTCATCTGCTGTTTGGCCGATCGCCAGGGTTGCAATCCGCGTCGGGGCTTCGCACCATGAAGAAGGCCGCCCCCTCTCTAACGCTCGTTCCCATGCGATCCGTCACCGCCGCAGGCATTGCCCTCCTCGCCACCTTTCTCGTTTTACCGACGGTGGCGCCCGATGCGTCCGCGCAGTGGACCAACCGGTATCCGAAGGTCGACGGATATGGGCACCACGTGTATCTCGAAGGATTCGAGCTGCCCATTCTCACCTCCGGCCCGATGGATCCGGCGCCTTCCCCCGACGGTGAGCACGTCGCCATCGCGGCGCGCGGGTGGATCTGGCTGCTGGACCCCAAATCGGGCGTCGCCACACAGTTGACGACAGGTCCCGGCGTGGACAGCCGACCTACGTGGTCACCCGACGGCTCCCGCCTCGCATTCGTCCGCGACGACGCCGAAGATACCGACCTCATCGTTCGCTCCATGACGGGTGGCGCGGAGGAGACGGTCGTATCTACCGATGCGATCGACCTCGACCCGCACTTCGGACCGGACGGCACCTCGCTCTACTACGTATCGGCCGACAGCGGGTCGATCGACCTATGGCGGGCCGATCTGTCGAGCGGCACCCGGACGCGGCTCACCGCGGGCGGACAGCTGGCCCGCACGCCGGTCCCGACACCGGACGGGTCGGCTGTTCTCTTCCTCGAAAAAACGACGGGCACCGCTCCAGACGAGATCGTGCATCTCGCCCTGAACGAGGACGGCACCCCCGGCGAGCGGACCGTCCTCGCGACGGAGCACATCGCTTCACAGGCAGACCTGACGCTGGCACCGGACGGTCGCACCCTGGCGTACACGTGGCCACACGAAGACGGATTCGAGCTGCGCCTCCTGGCCACAGACGGGCCGACCAGCTCTGTTCGGCTGGTGGGCGAAGAGGACCGCCCCCTGGCCCCGGCGTTTTCTGCGGATGGCACCCACGTGTGGTTTGCCGTGCCGACGGAAAACGAATCCACCGCCCTACGACGGGTGCCAACGGCCGGCGGGCCGGTCGAGGACATCACCGTCAGAGCGTGGCAGTGGCAGCAGGAGCCCGGCACCGTCCGGATCCGAACCCGGATCGACGGTGAAACGGCCCCCGCCCGGCTCTCCGTAACCGATGAGTCCGGGCATCCCGTCGTGCCTGATGCCGGCATGATTCGCTTCGATGGATCGACCGGGCGCGTGTTCTACTACTCGCCCGGCGTCATGGAGGTGAAGGTCCCACCCGGCGAGGTACGGGTATCGTCGGTACAGGGACTCCGCACGCCGGAGGCATCTGCTACGGGCACGGTCGAGTCGGGCGAAACGGCTGAGATGGTAATCGATCTGTCGCCCGTCTGGAAAGCAAGCGAAGCCGGGTGGGCATCCGCCGACCACCACTTCCATCTGAACTACGGCGGGCCATATACGCTATCGCCTTCTGACCTCCATGCCGACATGCGAGGGGAGGCACTGGACATTGCCAGTCCTCTCCTCGCCAATCTGCACGACCGGTTCCTCGATCAGGGCCTGTGGGGCTATGAGGACGATCCCGACGCGCCGATCATCGAGTTCGGACAGGAGATTCGATCTCACTTTCTCGGCCACCTGAAGCTCCTCGGCACGGACGACCTGTTCTGGCCGTGGGTATGGGGGCCGTACTACCAGGTTTACGGTGAAGACGACCGGACGAACGCCGAAGCGCTCGAGCACGCGCATCAGCAGGGCGCCCTGGGCGGGTACGTGCATCCGGTCGTCGTCCGCGACGCTTTTACGGACCGGGGCGCACGGACCGTCCCGATCGAGCTCGTCGCCGATGCCGTGCTGGGTCACGTCGACCTCATCGAGGTCGGTTGCATGTGGACGGACGAGATCGGCACGGCCGGCCTCTGGCACCGCCTCCTCAGCCTGGGTCTCTCGACGCGCGCCTCGGCGGGGAGCGATGTGATGAACAATTACTACCGGACGATGGCCGTCGGCGCAACGCGCGTCTACGTGCGGCACGACGGGTCGGTGAGCTACGACACGCACCTGAAGGGCCTCCGCGAAGGACGGAGCTTCGTGACAAATGGTCCGATGCTCGACGTTCAGATCAACGATGCACGTCCGGGGGAGGTCGTCGACCCGGGCCCGGCGGATTGGTCGCTTGACCTGCACAGTGCGGTCCCGGTCGACAGCGTGACCGTGTTTGTCAACGGAAACGCCGCGTGGACCGGCACCGGACTGGACGAGGCCGGAAGCCGACGTATCGATGGACAGCTCGACCTTCCGGACGGCGGATGGGTCACCGTTCGAGCACACGGCGGGGAAAGCCGCTGGCCGATGATGGACAGCTACCCGTTCGCCGAAACGAATCCCATCTGGATCGGTGCCATCGGGAGTACCGACCCGGATGCCCGGCAAGCAGCGGCACGCGACCTTCTTCAGGTGCTTAATGCATCTGAAGAACGCCTCCACCGCGGATACGGCGACACGCCGACCCCCACGCTTACCCGCCACTTCGAGCAGGCGCGCGAGGCGCTGAACCGGCACATCCGGGAGTAACCGCTCCGCATGACCTGCCCGGTGCCGGATCGCAACCATCT
>NZ_DAXETW010000039.1:0-5723 GCF_051155795.1 Longibacter sp. | reverse complement strand
CGGCGAGTAGAGTACGTATCGCAATTCTGTGCAGACAACCCGAAGAGTTCTGCTAAACGCCAACCGCACCCCACGATAATGACAGCCCTCCCCTGCCGGAGCAAGGGAGGGACCGTCAGCCAAATCAACGGGTTGCGAGACGGCCAGTCGAACGTGCACTGGGTCCGTCCCACAGTCGATCTACCAGTTGTTCATGTTGGCATCATCGAAGCCGTAGGCGCTCTGGATGAGCGTCTTGGCGTCGTTGATGTCCGTGAGGACCTGTGCCTTGGTTTTGCCGTACGGCGGGGCGCCACCGAGGATCTGGTGGAGCGATTCGAGCTCCGAATCCGAGATCTTCTTGTCGGGGTTGTACTGAAGCGCCCACGCAAACGGCTTCGCTTCGCCCCAGTGCTCGTTGAAGGACGCCGCGCCGTCATCGCCGAGGGCCGCGCGCGTCACCTCGTCGTCGGCCGCGAGGCCGGCCACGTCGCTCTCCATGGCATTCAGGTAGTGCACCACGTTCGAGGCGACGAGGTCGTCCCAGGTGGACCGGGCGTCGGCCGCGTGGCCTCGGATGTTTTCGATCGACTCCTGGTTAATGATCGCCGTCCGTCCCTCACGGAAGGTTTCGAACAGGCGAATGTGGAAATTGATGTCGTTGACGGTGCCGCGGTCAACCGAGTAGTCGGCCCAGGTATGGACGAACTCGCTCGAGAGGTCGATCTCGCCGTCACCGTTGCGGTCGGATGCTTTCGCCACGAGGCCGTCGGCGTCGTAGTACACGCCGGACTCGCTGAAGTCACGGGCGGCGCCGTAGTAGCCGTAGGCTTCGTCCCAGACGTGGCCCATCGTGGTGTACGGCTTGTCGCCGTCCCGCGTGTTGGGCGACGTCTCCTGCGTCAGAACATCGTCGAGGTACTTGGCCGTGCCCTGCGAGTAGGCGACCGCGCCGAGAAGCAGCTTGTTAACGATCTGGCCCATGTCAACCCCTTCGGCCGTAGTGTAAGCGTCCGGTGCCGTCTGGCCGTTATCGTAGTTCTCGGCAATGTCCGCAATGTAGGAGCGGATGACGTCGTCCGCCGTTGCGTCCGCGTCGAAGCCAGCAACGTCTCCGATGCCGATCAAGGCGACGTCGGAGTACGAAGCGGTGGCTTTTCCGGACAGGCTCTTACCCGTCGCAATCTCCGCATAGGTGGACTGTGCGGGGTTCGGGTCGGTCGAAAGGAGGATGGCGAGGTTCTGGGCGTCGTACTCGTACCGATCCAGAAGGTCGGCCTCCGTCGGAATGCCGGCCCGCTGATCGGTCAACGTCTTGATGTCAGCGATAAGGAGATTTCGCGTCACCTGTCCCGGGTAGGCAACCGCGCTTCCCCCCTCCACAAACCGGCTGGAAAAGGTATACGTGGCCGGGACGTCGATCCGGTCGTTTCCTCCATCGTCGTCGCTCATGGAGTCGGTGCTATCGCACCCGGTCAGCATGAGGCCGACCAGGAGAAAGGGTACTAAGAGAAACGAAAAACGTCGCATAAGATGCAGTTTGTCGTGCGTGTACAGGAAGTAAAGCGATGAACCGCGGCATGGACCGCGATGATGGAGCAGGCAATCGCGGTCGCGACGAGCAACCGCTCAGACTGAAAGCATGGGTAGAGGATCAAGCGAGCGAGGTCAACCAGGCAACCACAGCACCGACGAAAAGGGAAGCCACGCCGCCATTCACCATTCGACCCTCACCAATCGACACTCACCAATCGACACTCACCCTTGCACTAAAAGTCGTACGTGATGGAGAGATTGGCCTGTCGGCGGGCGCCGGGGATGATCCCGGTGCTGAGGCTGGCGTCGCGCTGGCGCGGATTCGAGTGAACGCGCGATCCGATGTAGACTTCGTCCGTCAGGTTTTTCCCCGTGACCTGGACGCGTAGCGCATCGGTCACGTCGTACCGCACGCCGGCGTTGAAGAGGGTGTTGGAAGGAACCGGGCCGCGCTCGCCATGGCTGGGCGGCGCTCCGGGCTGGTTGACCGGCAGGTTCTCCAGGTCGGTAAAGAACGCGCCGCGGTACTTCGCGTCGGCGTAGAGCATCAGTCCGAGCCGGTCGAACGTCTTCGACAGTCGGACGGTCGCTGTGTGATTGGGCGCTGCCGGGAGGTCGTTGCCGCTGATGTCGACGACGCCCGTCTGTAACGCTGCCGGGATGATCCCCTGAACAACCTGCGACTGCAGATACGTGTAGGTGGCATCGACCCGCGGCAGCCAGGTCGCATATGCGCCGAAGTCGAGCGATCCCTGCGTTTCGACGCCGTAGCTTTCGACCACGCCGAGATTTTGCTGAAACGCCGTGCGTCCGCCAACGAGGTCTTCGACGTACAGGTAGAATCCGGCCACCTCAAACTGGGCGGTGCCGGACCGGCCCCGCAGGCCGAGCTCCGAATTCCAGCTTTTCTCGGCTCGCAGATCGAATCCGGTATCATCACCGGGCAATGCACTCGGCGGCTCGAAGCCGACGATCTGGAAGGTGGCGCTCGACGGAGGGGTGTAGCCGCGATGAATGCCGCCGAAGAGCCAGAGCCGGCTGTCGGCAAGGCCAGGCCCGAGGTCGTAGCGTCCGAGGTCGAGGTTGAACCCGAAGCTCGGGAGGGGCACGACGCTCGTCTTGTCGTCATACGTCGAGCCCGCAAGCCGGTCGATCCGGGACTGCTCGAAGACCTCCAGGCGGAAGCCGGGCGTCAGGCGAAGCGGCCCCCACTGGACTTCCTCCTGGGTAAAGAGGGCCAGCGCAATTGTCTCGTAGGTCGAGCTTCCGCCGACGATCTCGATCGACTCGGGGTCCGACGGGTCGCCGCGGAAGAACACGCCCTCGCGTCTGCCAACCTCGTCGCTGATCTTTCGGTCGTCGCGAAACCGTTCCCAGTGCACGCGGCCACCGATCTCGAGGTTGGACGGCTGCCCGAATACGTCGTGGTCGATTTCAAGCGACTGCTCAATGCCACCGACGTAAAACCGGCGCTCGTTGCCGAAGTACGGGCCGGTCAGGTCGCCTTCCACGGCATCGCTGATCCCGACGCGAACGAGCGGGCCCGGCGTCGACGGGGAAACCGGCTCGGCGTCGATGTTCGGGTCTTCGTACTCGTCGGCACGAACAAACACATCTTTCTCCCGCCACCACGGCCGATCGAACACGTTCGCGTATGCTGTCGTCGTCGCGTCAACGCGTTCGTTGAACCGCCGCTCGTAGATGGCGCTGACCGATGCCCGGAAGATGCGATAGAAATCGTCGTCTTTTGGGTTAAAGTCCGGATCGCTGGCGAGGGAATAGGGCGTCAGACCGGTGTATGTCGCGTTCAGCCGCTCGTAATCCACGTTGGCTTTCACGTAGATGGAGCGGGCCGATCCGATCGTCGCCTGCAGCTTGGCGGTGCCGTTAAACTGAATGAAGTCGTTGTTTTCGCGAAAGCCGTCGCCCCGCTTGAAGAGAGCCTGCACCTGTGGGCGGACATCGTCCGAGCCGAACCCGCCGAACTCGGCGAACGCGCTGGCATAGCGGTTCATACCGCCGGTCAACTTCACCGTCCCGCCGGGACTCGTGCGACGAGGGCGACTCGTCACGTAGTTGATGACGCCCGCCATCGTCTGCGGTCCATGCCGAACCGAGGATGACCCCTTGATCACCTCCACCTCCCGGATCCGCTCGATCGGCGGATTATAGTAGAGCGGGGAAAACACGTACGGTGCCGGCTGGATCGGGACGCCGTCCTCCATCACGAGGACGCGCTGCGTTCGCCGCGGCTGCAGCCCGCGGATGCCGACCGACATGCGCGTCTGCCCCATCCCATCGTCCGCCAGGCCGTAGACGCCCGGAACGTACGACAGCGCTTCCTGCATGCCAATGGGATCGATGCGCTGGATGGCAGCGGCGTCGACCTTCGTCATGGCCCCCGCCAGCGCGGTGCGTGCCTCCTCGGTCGTTCCGGTAATCTCCACGCCGGCGAGGGCGACCGTCGACCGCTCCATCGCAACCGGCACGTTCGTCGTCCGCCCGATGGTGACGTCCACGGTTCGGGTCGCGGTGAGATAGCCGACGAAGCGCACCTGCAGCGTCACGGTGCCTGCCGGAACGCTTTCGATCACGAAGCGCCCGTCGTTGTCCGTTGTCGTGCCGCGCATGCGGCGGGCGTCCTCGAGCCCGACCGTGGCTCCGGCCAGCGGCTCTCCGTCGCTTTCTGCGACGACCTGACCTTCGATCTGTCCGACCCCGTCGCTCTGCGCGAGAACGGGGTGGTGATTTAGACTAACTATAAACAGTACGGCCAGGAGGAGCCGGCTGTGGGCAAGCATAAACAGCGGGTGGATTGGTAAAACGACAGCCTGTCGGCAGGACGACAACCTCGGTGGGTTCACCGTGACCGGTCGTACCGAGCGTGGGGTCAAACGATGGGGTCGCCTCTAAAACGTCTCCGGATTCGACGCCGCCTCGGTGGAGTCGCCCGGTGCGAACTGGTTGATCACTCCGTAGCTTCCCCCTCCGTCATCGGAAGGGCCTTCCGGGCCGAGAACGGGATCATCCGAACAACCGGTGAGGAGCAGTGCCGTCACGAACAGGGCCATACTCAAAAAGGCGACGGCAGAACGTATAAACGAATGAATCACGGGCGCTAGCGGCTTTTCACTATTTGGACCAGTTCTATATAAGACGATTCTCGGGTCCAATCAAGCGCTCGCGTCGGCTCAGTGTGAAGAAGAACACAAAGCGGGGAAAGGGAGAAAGGGTGCGGGGGGAAGGGGTGTGAGGTTTGGGGGCTGGGTTCGCGGGTTACGTAGGTGCATTTGGACATCTGCGTTCGCGTAAGACACGAACGTGGCTGAACTGCTTGTAGGTGGCACCCCGTCCAACGCCGACCGTTTGCCCCGCCGGCCGTGCGGTCCGGTATGGGAAGAGGAGAGCGTGGGGGAAAGGGTGAGAGGGAGAAAGGGTGAGCGGGTACATTGCGACTCTCCGTGCCAACATCCAGCGTGACCAACACCGTTGTTTCCCCGGCCTTGCGCGATCCGGCGAACCAGGCGGCGAAGCGAAGGCGCGAAAAGAACGAATCGCTGTCTGAGCCCACCCCGCGGGCGAGTCCACGGGATGACCCTCCGGGCCCTTCCGATTCGTTCCGCGCCAAAGCGCAGCCGCCCGCCGGAGCGCGGTAGACGGGTGGGTTTTTTGCGTCTCGTTTTTTGCCCAGTCAAAAAATGAGACAGAGGGAGGACACCTCTCCCTCTCCTTAGCGCCGATTTTTGGCTTGACCCGGTACGGCGGTGTGAACGTGTGAAGGTGTGAAGGCCTGAAGGTACGGAGGTGCGCTGGGGGAAACGTCCGTAGGTCTGTAGGTTCTCGCGATCCTGGCGATGGCGCTACAGTCCGGATCATCATGTAGTGCCCCCGGCCTTGCGCGGTTCGTCGGCTTGAGTGCGGAGCCGAAGCCACGATGAGAACGAATTCCTGTCTGAGCCCGCAGAGCGGGCGAGTTTGAATTCGTTCCGTGGCGAGAGGCGTAGCGCTAGACGAAGCGCGGTATGACGGGCGACGGGAGCGAAGCGAGCTAGTGCCGGTTTGGTGCGACTTTTTTTGCGGCTCGTTTTTTTGGTCGCTCAAAAAAATGAGCCATGAAGGATCGACAACACCTCTCCCTCTCCTTAGCGCCGATTTTTGGCTTGACCCGGTACGGCGGTGTGAACGTGTGAAGGTGTGAAGGCCTGAAG
>NZ_DAXETW010000038.1:0-27524 GCF_051155795.1 Longibacter sp. | reverse complement strand
CTATACTGGATCTCCGGCGGCGACTTCTCAAAAGACAACCTGATTAGCTCCTGCATCCGCGACCAGGATCGGACGGACACCGAGCTGCAGCTGGAAAATGTTCGACGTGCGGCGTAGGGTTCGGTCGTTGAGACGTTGGTATGTTATCGCGTTGTGCGTTGGCGCGGTAAACCGTTGGGGCGTTAGTCATTCTGGTGGGTTGGGTACTCAGATCTAACTGCTTCCGCAGGTCCATACGTTCGCACTATCATACCTAAACACAGCTGAATATCGGCTGTCTGACGCTGGTGGTGCTCGGGTGCGAGGTCACGTCCTCAACCGATGCACCTCCCGGGGAATCGTCCTCCGCCCGGTGACGACTCAGCGTGCGATTGTAATTTATACACGGGGTCGTCGCCGAACGGAACTACGGTTCACGACCGGTGTCTACGGCGCGTTTTCTTTCAGACGTGCTCATTATACCCCATCGCCTCTGCGGAGGACTCCATGGACCGCTTTCCTTCTTGTTGCTTCGCCGTGGGGATGGTCGTCCTCGCTGGATCTCATCTGCCTGTATCGGCGCAGTCGACACCTCCGCTCTTGGCTGGCGACTCGTCTCCGGAGGACACAACCATGCTCGTGGATGCGCCCATGGTAGACGTGGTCCCGGCTCGCTTCGTCGTTGATATCGATGGATTAGAGAGCGGCTTCCCCGATGATTAGAAGGCGGGCGGACTGATTCCGCACGCTCTTCGTGCTCGCGAGAACGTACGCATCACGCGCGACGCCATTGCCACGCTCCGGACCCCCGATGGCACACCTGTGAAGGTTGCTCTTGACTCGATGTTTTCGGTGGTCGTTGCGGAGCTGGCAGCACTTGATCTTAAGTTTCTCTCGCCTGACACGTTGCGCGGGACCGTGCCGTATGTGCTCGGGTACCCGATCGGTAACGCATCCTCGGTCGTCGCGGACGGCGCGCACGACCGAGCGATAGAGATCGACATCGACGTGACGGTCCCGGACCAAGGCGCGGCCTACTGGGCGGTTGTAGGTACCGGTCGGTCGAGGACGAAAGGACGCCCCGAAGTGTACCTCCGCATTCGTTACGCGGATTCGAGTGGAGAAACGTGGCGCGAGAAAGTACGCGTCCGGTCGAAGGAACGCGTCGAGATCGGCGAAAGGTGGCTCCTCGGTGTTCATACAAATCGCGACGGCTCCGATGCATCGTCGCTCTCGTCACTCACGCGAGAAGCAACTCGCCGGATCGTGCAGAAGCGCATCGATGCGCGCGCTGTACTCGACACAGGCGGACGATAGAGCAATCCGGCCCCGCTTCTGGTGCATCGTGGTGGTAGCGTCTGTACACGTCTCGTGGAGGGTTTAACCTTCCTTTCCTGTCTCTTCTATTGGCCAACCATCTCGTCGGTGTTGGCGATGCCGACATTGTTCTCCGGGAACGCTTCCCGGTGTATCCAGCCATGAACACGTGTTTTCGAAATTCTCTTTTCATTTGTATAACGGCGGTGATGCTCGGGTGCGATGCCACATCCACAACAGATCCCCCGCCACCTGCTGAGCCCCCCGATCCGACCGCATGGAGAGAGGTAGCTGTCGTGCCTGAAACCATTGTAGATGCCATCGCCACCGACGGCACCATCGTCTACGCCGCATCGCTGAGCCGTGTGTTCACCAGCGCCAACCGTGGGGACACATGGCACGAAACGACGCCGCTCCCCAGCGAGGTCACCATTGGAGCGCTCGAGCTGACCGAGGGTCGGCTATTCGCCGGTACGCTCGGGTACGGTGTGTTTGAAAGCCCCGATCAAGGGCGAACGTGGACGCCCAGAAACAACGGTCTGTCTTCGATGAGCGATCGCCGCGTTCTTGCGTTTTCGGTACGCGGGAATCGCTTGTATGCAGGAACAGACGGGTCGGGAATATTCGACTACGACTTGAAGTCGAATGCTGGCTGGACCTCGTTTCGGTCAGGCATCCCGTCCAACCTTTCGTGGAATGTGGGGGATATCGTCCGCGTCGGTTCTCGTCTTGTGGCCGGAGCAGGTGGGAACGGGGCTGTTTATCTACACGACGAAGGGGCACCCGTGTGGCGAGAGGTGAGCTACGATGTCGAGATGCCTGGGTCGCTCCGACTTGTCTTTGACGCCGAAGCGATACCATCCGTCGAGGACCCCGTCATCTTGATCGGGGCCACGTCGGGTCTCTACCGTAGCGTCGACCGCGGGGAAACGTGGTCCCGGTTTGACCCAGATGCAGGGTCCATCAGCAACATATCGTTCGCATATCACGACTTCCTCGTCGTGGCAGCGGTTACGAATGCCGGGCGTGGAACGCGTTTGTATGCAAGCCGGGATCGTGGAGAAACGTGGAGGTCGGTCGTCGAGCTTCCCGGCGTCTTCGTCGTCGACCTGAAGGTTGTGGGAGACCGGTTGTACAGCGGGCGCCTCGATGGACTTTGGCACCTTCCCCTTGCGGCTTTTGACGAGACGGAATAGAACAGGCGATGTCGCCCCTCTTGCTCTACGGCGATGCGTGGCCTGCAGGAAAGGCGTGGAGACCAAGAGGTTACGTCCGCTCCTGCCAACGTCGGAACGCCGTCATTCCGAGTCCTAGGACGGTCAGGGGAACAACGAAGAATCCCACAACGACCGTAAAGGTAGAGAGCGCGGGATGTGCGGTCGCGGTAACAACCAGGTACGTCGTATACGCGACGTAATACCCGGCGAAGAGGACGCCTTCCCATCGGCTGACGACATGCCCGGTCAGGAAAATCGGGAGGCAGGCGACGGCTACCGCAATCATTACGGGGAGATCCATCCACAGCACTCCCGGCGCTACAGAGATTCCATCGGGTGCCACCATCGCAGAGCAACCGAGTACGGCGAGCAAGTTGAAGATATTGCTCCCGACTACATTTCCGACCGCGATGTCTCGCTGGCCCCGCAGGCTTGCAAGCATGGATGTCGCGAGTTCGGGAAGCGACGTCCCACCGGCGATAATCGTGAGGCCGATGACCAGTTCGCTAAGTCCGGCGGCCTGCGCGATGGCAACGGCGCCCTGGACCAACCACTGAGCCCCGAGCACGAGGAGCCCGAGACCGCCAAGGGTGAGCAGGCCAGCGATCCAGACGTTCATCTCAGACGCTGGAGAAGTGTGGGAGGAGGAACCGGTGTCGGTGGCGACATCACCCCGAGCCGAGCCTGTCGACACCGCGACCGGTGGCTGGTGTGCGTGTTCGGACGCCGCTGACCGCCCCTGCAGGATCTGGTAGATCGTAAAGATGACGATGCCTCCCGTCAGCAGGGCGCCTTCCCATCGTCCGATTATACCGTTCAGTGCGAAAGCGAAGACGAGGACGGACACGCCCAACATGAGAGGGACGTCACGCCGGACGAGGTCGCTCGACACGACAAGGGGGGCGGCCAGAGCAGAAAGCCCGAGGATGAACAGGACGTTGAAGATGTTGCTCCCCACGACATTGCCGAGTGCGAGGTCTCCCTGTCCCGAAACACTGGAGCCGATGCTGACGGCCATCTCGGGAGCGCTTGTGCCGAACGCAACGACCGTCAGACCTACGACGAGAGGAGAAATTCCTGCGCGTCGTGCGATCGACGAGGCGCCGCGGACCAGCGCTTCGGCGCCTCCGACGAGAAGTGCAAAACCACCGAGGAGGAGTAGAACGGTCATGAAGGAAGATGGGTAGGGTATCAACGATTACGGTCGGGCGCGTTCACCACGATCTGACAAGAGTGCGGGATACCGGCGTCGGAGCATGGGGGGACGGCGGATCCCGGTGTCCTCTGAAGAAAAAATCAGAGCATAATGGGGATTTCAATGCTTGCCCGGATTCGTCGCGTATATATTCGCGTTTGTGGTTAGGGAGGGGTCATGAGGTTGACGAGTCGTGCGCGAGGAGAGTGTCCAGGTATTGACCTGGCACCGTGTCCTCAATCCGTTTTGTAACGGTTCCGTGAAGGGGTCGGGAGGTCGTCACGTGGATTCATGCTGATTCGTCCGTACTGTGACACGTTAACTGACTTCTTTCGAAAGCGATTGTCTGGATATGAATAGCACACGTGCTTCGTTTGAAACACCCCGCCTGGAACCGATCGAGCAGCCGGATTCATGGTGGATGCGTTTTGTGTACTGGATGACGGAGCGTGCCCTGGGTCGAGTGGTTACGCCGGTTAAAGTGGTGTACGCGCGCGTCGCCGGTAGTGCTGCCGTCGCGCAGAAGATGAACGCGACGGAAGCGAAGCTGACGATCGATCCGGAACTCCGATTTCTGATAAAAAGCTACGTTGCGGTGCTTAACGGATGCACCTTCTGCATTGACGTCGCCCAGGCGAATGCGAAGGACAAGGACGTGTCCATTGAAAAATACGATGCGCTGTTGCAGTACGAGACGAGCAACGTCTTCTCGGCTGGTGAGCGTGCGGCGCTCGCGTACGTCGAAGAAGCGACCCACTCCACGGCCGTGTCGGAAGAGACGTTCGACGAGTTGCGGACCTATTTCGACGACCGGGCTATAGCAGAGATCACATGGCTCAATGCGATGGAGAACTACTACAACCTGCTGAACCGGCCCTTGAACATCGGATCGGATAACCTTTGTGCATTGCGCTCCGAGACAGACGCGACCCCCGATCGCCATGCAGCCTGATGATACCGAGTTGTTTGAAGAGCAGCGTGAGCGCCTGTTTGGCCTCGCTTATCGCATGCTCGGCACGGTCGCGGCTGCAGAGGATATGGTACAGGATGCGTACGTGCGCTGGCATGATGTCGATTCGGCGGCGATCGAGAATCCATCAGCCTACCTTACCACCGTCGTCACCCGGCTCTGTCTCGACGAACTAAAGTCGGCGCGCAAGCAGAGGGACGCGTACACGGGCCCATGGCTGCCGGCCCCAATCGTTGCCGAGCGCAACGCGACGCTGCCATCAGTGGAGCGCGACAACGCGCTATCCATGGCGTTGCTTGTCGTGCTTGAAGCTCTCAGCCCTGTCCAGCGCGCTGTGTTCGTTCTCCGAGAGGGCTTCGATATCGACTACAGTACCATCGCACGGATCGTCCACCGGTCGCCGGAGCACTGCCGAAAGATAGCGCAGCGAGCCCGCGCGCATGTCGGCGCGCGAAACCGGCGATATAGCACGTCACGCGATGAACAGGAAGCGCTCGTTCAGGCGTTTGTCGATGCGATCGAGGACGGAGACCCGGAGCAATTGGGAACGTTGCTGGCTGAGGACGCGATCTCTTACTCGGATGGCGGTGGTGAGGTGACGGCGGCTTTGCGTCCGATCTACGGACGCGAACGGATCACGCGATTTCTTTTAGGTCTGGCCAGAAAAGCCCGCCCCGATACACGCATCGAACGGGTGAGTGTGAACGGCGACCCCGGGTTTACCATCTACGTCGAGAAAGATGTGCAGAGCGTCTGGAGTTTTGCCAGTAACGACAACGGCCAAATCGACCGTCTCTTCACGGTGCTCAACCCCCAGAAGCTGAGTCACGTGCGCTGACGTGACAGCGGAGAGGGTAGCCGATCAGGGCCCTCGAAGGCCTACGCGTCGACCTCCTGGGGACAGCCGGCGGGTCTATCGCCATCTCCCAGAAGATCGACGGCGTACTGGATATCCATGATCGGTTGCTTTAGCCGCGGCCATATGGGTATGCCAGTCCTCTTTCTCGGTTGGCGCATCGTTCTTGATCAAGATCAATGAGATCACGGAGATACCGCACTAGACTGTCTGTGACGAACATTTCTCATCGACAATGCGGTGTCACGAATGAAACGCTTACTCTTTCTCACCTGTCTATTTCTTCTGGGCCTGTCGTCCGTTTCGGGGGCACATGCACAACCAGACGAACCTGCAAACGATGCATCCACACTGAAAGGAGGTTCTAACGGTGGTTCGTTCATGCTGAAAGCAGGACTCTCCCAACCGGTTCTTCTCAGCGGAGCGAATATGGCGATCTCTTACAAGACGCGTCGGTGGGTGCTGGAATACTCTCACGGCATGGGGTTGAGCTACGACCATATCGGCCGAACCCAGACGGAGCGAGATCAAAATCTCGAACTGAATAGCCCCTGGACAACCGGTTTTGGGGTTGGCTACCGGCTGCCGTGGCGGCTTGACTTTCGTGTCGAAGTGAAGGCCCACCGGTATGACGTAACGACCCCGCGCGGTGAGTCCTTTTCGTACACGACGTTTTCGATCGGTCCGGCGATCAACTACCATCAACCGATATATCGGGGTCTTGGGCTGGACCTAACCATCCGATTCTGGCCGAATGTCGCAAGCACGCTCGACAACGACGAGCGCGAATATACAGGCGATGGCGGAACGAGAAAGATTCATGCGTCCCATGAACTTGGTGTCTTCCCGAACGCGTCGCTCACGTACGTATTCTGACGACGTGCTCTTACAGACGACCACCAGCGCTGAGTCGCTGTCGGATGCGGCTCAGTGCTTCTGGCGTGACGCCGATGTACGAAGCAAGCAGATACAGCGGAACGCGTTGAAGCAAGTGTGGACTTCGGTCCAGTAAGCGTCGATATCGCTCTTCGGCTGAGAACGACTGCATCTCAACCACGCGCATCTCTGCTCCTTTGAAAAGCTCCTCCGCGATGGTTGACCGGAGCATGCTTATGTCCGGATTGGCTTCGACGAGCGCTTCGAACTGTGCACGGGTCAGGGTCAGAATTTCGCAGTCTTCGAGCGCCGTCACCGTCTTCGTCGCCGGTACGTTCTCGAAGAAACTACGGAAGTCGCCGGCCATGCTGTGTTCAAAGTCGAAGCCTACAACATTGCGCCTTCCGTCGCGGAGCGTAGAGTAGAAAACAGCTCCATGATTGATGAAGGCCACCTGCTTTCCCTGCTCGCCTTCACGTACGAGTGCCTCTCCAGCCGTCAATTGAGATGGAGATGCAAGCTGCTTGAGCATTTCCCCGTCTTCGGCTGTCAGGGACGGAACGAAGTCCGTCAGCACTTTTTGGAATTGTTCGTACACGACTCAGATCGTCAGTTCCACAACTCGAAACGTGAACATAAGAGCCGAGGGCACGAGCCCGGAAAAATCCGGATCGCTACGGCGTGCAGTCTGGGGATCAGGTGTTCGTGTCAGGCACGTCGGGCCGCACACCCCCAGTCCCTGGGTTGAACACCCTCGTCTCGTCCACTCGTCCGAATCCACCGGCATCAAGCACCGGCGGGCGTTTCCGGTTCTGTCACCGTCGCGCCGTCGCCCGAGACCGGCAGTTCGTCCGCATCCACGGCGTCGTCGGCGTCGTAGGCAAGGCGCGACGCCAGCCACCGCTCCATCTCCGCGACCTCCATCCCTTTGCGCTCGGCATAATCAGCGACCTGGTCGCGCTCCAGCGTGCCGACGTTGTAGTAACTCGCCTCCGGATGGGCGAAGTAAATCCCGCAAACCGACGCACCCGGATACATTGCAAGATTCTCTGTGAGCGAGATGCTCGTGTGCTTCTCCACGCCGAGCAGGTCCCACATCAGCGGCTTTTCCGTGTGGTCCGGGCAGGCGGGGTAGCCAGGGGCAGGACGGATGCCGCGATAGTTTTCCCGGATCAGCGCTTGGTTGTCGAGGTCCTCGTCCGGCGCGTAGCCCCAGTCGTCCCGTCGGACGCGCTCGTGCATGTATTCTGCAAAAGCCTCCGCCAGTCGGTCACCAATGGCCTGCAGCATGATGGCGCGGTAGTCGTCATCGTTATCCGTGGCGGCATCGACGAGGGGCTGAAGCCCGAGCCCGGCGGTGACGGCGAAGGCACCGACGTAATCCTTGATGCCCGTCTCTTTCGGCGCGACGTAGTCGGCGAGGGCCCGGTTCGGGTGGCCGGATGCTTTCTCCGTTTGCTGCCGTAGCGTGTGGAACGTCGCGGCGACCTCCGTGCGCGAATCGTCCGTGTAAAGTTCGATATCGTCGCCCACGCTGTTGGCGGCGAACAGCCCGAAGATGCCGTTGCACGTTAGCTGCTGGCGGGTGTCGAGTTGGTCCAGCAGGGCGTTCGCGTCGTTGTAGAGCCGGCGTGCCTCGTCGCCTTTTTCGTCATCCTCCAGGATGCGCGGGAACGATCCGCTCAGGTCCCAGGCAATGAAGAAGGGCGTCCAGTCGATGTAGTCGCGGAGCGTTGAAAGCGGCACCTTCGGGAGGACCGTCGTCCCGAGTTTGGCAGGCCGCGTGATCGGGACGTCCTCCCAGTCACAGGTGAACCGATTCGCACGGGCTTCCTCGAGGGAGAGGTGCGTCTTCTTACCGTTGCGCCGGGCGTGCCGCTTGCGGAGCTTCTCGTATTTCTTTTTCACGTCGCCCAGGAACGCGTCTCGCAGATTCTCCGCGAGCAGGTTGCCCGCTACGTTCACGCTTCTCGACGCGTCGAGCACGTGGATAACGGGTCCGCTGTAATGCTCGGAGATCTTAACGGCGGTATGGATTTCCGACGTGGTGGCGCCGCCGATCAGAAGCGGCACGTCGAATCCTTCGCGCTCCATCTCCTTGGCGACATGCACCATTTCGTCGAGGCTGGGTGTGATCAGCCCGGACAGCCCGATGATGTCCGCGTCGTGCTTTCGTGCTTCCTCCAGGATCTTCTGTGCGGGTACCATGACGCCGAGGTCGACCACGTCGTAGCCGTTGCACTGGAGAACGACGCCGACGATGTTCTTCCCGATGTCATGGACGTCCCCTTTCACCGTTGCAAGAAGGACGGTCGGCGTGTCGCGGTCCTCGCGCGGAGCCTCACCGGCGGCCTCGCGACGTGCATCTTCCGCGGCATTCTCCTCCTCGATATAGGGCCGCAGGTAGCCCACCGCCTTTTTCATCACGCGGGCGCTCTTGACGACTTGAGGCAGAAACATCTTCCCGTCCCCGAACAGGTCACCGACCACGTTCATGCCGTCCATCAGCGGCCCTTCGATCACCTCGAGGGGGGCCGGATATTTCTGCCGGGCCTCCTCCGTGTCCTCGACGATGTGGTCGAGGATGCCTTTGACCAGTGCGTGCTCGATGCGGTCCTCGACGGGCTCTTCCCGCCACGCAGCCGTTTCCTGTTCGGCTGCTTCACCGGTGTCGCGTTCGGCAATCTCTTCCGCGATGTTGACGAGTCGCTCGGTGGCATCCTCCCGGCGGTTAAAGACGACGTCCTCAATGCGGTCACGGAGGTCGGGGTCGATCTCGTCGTAGACCTCGATCTGCCCCGCATTCACGATCGCCATGTCCAGGCCTTCCTGAATGGCGTGGTACAGGAAGATGGTGTGCATGGCTTCCCGCACCGGGTTATTCCCCCGGAAGGAGAAGCTCACGTTCGACAGTCCGCCCGATGTCCGGGCGTGCGGCAGGTTCTCCTTGATCCAGCGTACCGCATCCAGGAACGAGGTACCGTACTCATTGTGCTCTTGAATGCCGGTCGCGAGCGCGAAAACGTTCGGGTCGAAGATGATGTCCTGCGGCGGAAAGTCGACCTCGTCCACGAGCAGGCGGTACGCGCGTTCGCAGATCTCGATCTTCCGCTCGTAGGTGTCCGCCTGACCGTCTTCGTCGAACGCCATCACGATCACGGCCGCGCCGTACTTCCGGCAGAGGCGTGCGTGCTCGAGGAATTCCTCTTCGCCTTCCTTGAGCGAGATCGAATTGACGACGGCTTTGCCCTGGACGCACTTCAGGCCGGTTTCGATGACCTCCCACTTGGAGGAGTCGATGACGATCGGCACGCGGGCGATGTCCGGTTCGGCCGCGATCAACTGAAGGAACGTCTTCATGGCCTCGGCGGAGTCGAGCATCCCCTCGTCCATATTGACGTCGACCATCTGCGCGCCGTTCTCGACCTGCTGGCGTGCCACGCTGATGGCGGTTTCGTAGTCGTCGTTCTTGATGAGCTCGCGGAAGCGCCGGGACCCGGTTACGTTCGTACGTTCGCCGATATTGACGAATCCGAGGTCCGGCGTGAGCGCGAGGGGTTCCAGTCCGCTGACGCGCAGCGTCGTGGTTCGGTCGGAGGGCGTACGCGGCGTGTGGTCAGCGGCCACCTGTGCGAAGGCCTCGATGTGGTCGGGGGTCGTACCGCAGCATCCGCCGACGATATTGACCCAGCCCTCCGCGGCGTAGTCGTCGAGTTGCTCCGCCATGAAGTCCGGCGTTTCGTCGTAGCCGCCGAATTCGTTGGGTAGACCCGCGTTCGGGTAGAGACTCGTCAGGCACTCTGCGGCATCGGATAGCTCTTCGATGAAAGGACGCATTTGCTTCGAGCCCAGGGCGCAGTTCAGGCCCACGCTCAGGAGGCTCGACATGTGCGACACGCTCTCGTAGAAGGCCGCGGGGGTTTGGCCGGAGAGCGTCCGCCCGCTCATGTCGACGACGGTGCCGGAGATCATGACCGGCAGTTCGCGACCGAGTTCATTGAACAGGTCCTGAAGGGCCACGAGCGCGGCCTTGCAGTTGAGCGTGTCGAAGACCGTTTCGACAAGGAGGATGTCGACGCCGCCCTCAACGAGAGCTCGCGCTTGCTCAAGGTACGCGTCGTGGATCTTGTCGAACGTGACGTCGCGGTAGCCCGGATCGTTTACGTCCGGAGAGACCGACAGCGTCTTGTTCGTTGGACCGATCGCGCCGGCGACGAAGCGCGGCTTGTCCTCGGTTGAAAACTCATCTGCGGCCTCACGCGCAATCCTCGCGCTCGCCACGTTCAGGTCTCGCGCGATGTGCGAGAGGTCGTAGTCGTCCTGGGCAATCGATGTCGCGCTAAACGTGTTCGTCTCGATGATGTCCGACCCCGCGGCGAGATATTCGCGGTGGATCTCTCCGATGATATCGGGGCGGGTGATCGAGAGCAGGTCGTTGTTGCCCTGCACGTCGCCATCCAGGTCGGCGAATCGCTCGCCCCGGAAGTCCGCCTCCGTGAGGTCGTGGCGCTGGATCATCGTTCCCATTGCGCCGTCGAGGACAAGGATCCGTCGGGCACAGAGGTCGCGCAACGTCTGCAGCAGGTCAGCCATTCCGGGCAAAAAAGGAGAGCGTAAAGAGATCAGAGGGGGTGTAAACGCAATCTCCTGAAGAAACGTTGCCCGGTAATTGCATGGCTTTGGGAAAGAACGGTGCAGTTCCGGTCAGTTTCCGGCCCCGACCGGCGACGCGTTCTCCGTCTCCTGCTCGGCCTCTTTCGGGTCGACGCGTTCCCAGACCTCCCGGAGTTTGTACGACCCGACGTCGCCGACGTGGATCCAGCGATTGCCTTCCACACGGGCTTCGAATCGCAGGCTCACGTCCTGAAAGCCCGGCGAGGAGTGGTACTCGATGTGCTCGACGTAGATGTTGCGGTCCGGGTGGTATTCGTATCGGCCGCCTCCGGCAAGGACCTCCTCCCCGTCCTTCGTCTCCCGGCCCCACGCGAAGTGGGTGGAGTTCAGGATTTTATAATTGGCGCCCCATTCCTCGCTGGTGTCAACCGTTGAGTCCGGGTAGACCCGCTCCTGCGAGATCATGCGCCAGGTGCCCTCGAGGTTATTCGACGGAAGCTGGGCCATGGCGTTGCCAACCGTCCAGACCAGTAGGGCAACGGAGAGATAGAGGGTACGTCGGGTCAAGGGGCTCATGGCGGGGTCGGGGCTCCGATTCGCGACATGGTGAAGGTCCTGTGAACGAATGTAGCGAGATTGGACACACTTTTCAAGTTTCTGTGAATGGCGTGGCCCGATT
The DNA here is from genome assembly GCF_051155795.1 of Longibacter sp. Classification (NCBI taxonomy): domain Bacteria; kingdom Pseudomonadati; phylum Rhodothermota; class Rhodothermia; order Rhodothermales; family Salisaetaceae; genus Longibacter; species Longibacter sp. The sequence continues at coordinate 15,821 of NZ_DAXETW010000038.1, read as the reverse complement.
TTCATCGACGGCAGTGGCCTCGATCGTGTCGCGCTAGGCGCGGTCGGGCAAATGCGAGGGAGGATGCGGTGCCGAAGGGAGGGACGCGCTGCGGAGATGACGGTAAACACAGCGATGCTGAAAGGGACGCGGCGCGGCGAACGGCGATCGTACGAGCTTGAGATCCCTGCGTCACTGGTGGTTGGGGGCGAGCCTGCAGCGCGACCGCTCCGGCGCGTTACGCCGCAGGGTCCGATGCGGCCCGTCAGGAAGCGGCGGGCGTGGACGTTTTCCGCTCTTCATCCAGCGTTTCCAGGTAGCGCGCGATGCGCTCATCGTCGTCGTCGTAATCATCCTTGTCCCATCGACGGAGGATATCGATGACGGCCTCGTGCGGCTCCATGTGGAAATGTTCTTCCCCGATCACCGAGTGGAGGCCCGAGCGGCGCACGACCTCCCGGACCGGGCCGATGAGGCCGGTCAGGTGCAGCTCGATGCCCTGGTCTTCCAGGGTTTCGATGGTGACCTCCAGGGCCTCGATGGCCGTGGTGTCGAGGTCGTTGATACTGGTGCCGTCCACGACCACGGCCCGGATGCGTCGCCCCTCGCGCTCGCTCTTTTCCAGGATGAAGTCCTTGAAGTACTCGGCGTTGGCGAACGAGAAGGCGGCATCCACGCGCAGCACCATGATGTCTTTGATGCGCTGTGCGTTGTCGAACCGCTCGATGTCTCGGAAGAGACGCGTGCCGGGGACGTGGCCGAGCTCCGCTACGTTTGGGCGGCTGATGCGGTACAGCACCATCACGACGGAGGCGCCGATCCCGAGGAGGATGCCTTCCTGGATGCCGATGACCAGGGTGCAGATCGCGGTGAAGAGCGCGATGTAGCCGTCCCGCCGCCGGGCCTCGAAGAGTTCGCGCACTTCGCGCAGGTCGATCAGTCCGAACCCGGCGACCATGATGATGGCGGCAAGCGCCGGCACCGGCAGGAAGTAGAAGAGGCCGGTCAGTAGCAGCAGGGTGAGCGCGATGATGATCGCAGCGAAAATATTGGCTGCGGGGGTGCGTGCGCCCGCCTGGTCGTTGACCGCCGAGCGCGAGAAACTGCCGGAGGCGGGGATGCCCTGCGCGAAGCTTCCCAGCAAGTTGGCCGTTCCCATGGCCAGAAGCTCCTGGTTGGCGTCGATCGTGTAGCGGTGGCGCCGGGCGAAGACGCGGCCCAGCGAAATGTTTTTCATGAACTGAACGAGCGCCAGCGTGAGTGCGGCGGGGAAGAGCGATCGCCAGTCAGACGGGGACAGGCTTGGAATATCCAGGTGAGGCAGCCCTGTCGGGATGGAGCCGACCACCTCGACCCCTTCTACGTCGAACCCGAAGCCGTAGCTGAGGGCGGTGGCGACGACGACCACGACGAGCGCTTCCGGGATCAGCGGCTGGATGCGGGGCAACGCCACCAGAACGGCGATGCAGCCGACGCCGATGGCGAGGGAGAGGACGTGGACCTCGCTGAGGTTCTGCGCCGCATCGATGAGGAGCCGGTGGATGTACTGCGAGTTGGCCAGGTCGATGCCGAGAAGGTTGCCGAGCTGGCTGAAGCCGATGATGAGCGCGGCCGCGGTCGTGAGCCCGGTGATGACGGGCCGGGACAGGAGGTTGGCTACGAAGCCGAGCTTTGCCGCCCCCATCCCGATCTGGATCAGACCCACCATGGCGGCGAGGAGGATCGCCAGCACGACGTATTCGTCGCTCCCCATGGCTGCAACGGGTGCGACCCCGGCCGCGACGATGAGCATATCGATGGCTGTTGGCCCCATCGCCAGCTGGCGGGAGGACGCCAGGATCGGGTACGCAAGCGTCGGGACGAGGGCCGCGTACAACCCGTAGATGGGCGGCAGCCCCGCAATCACGGCGTAGGCCATCCCCTGGGGGATCAGCATGACACCGACCGTTAGCCCGGCCACCATGTCTGCGCGAGCGGTATCTACATCGTAGGTCCGCACCCACGATGAGGAGGAGAATGTATAGCGGATCCAGGCGGCGATCCGGTTCCGCATGAGTCCAGGTGCGCAGTGAGCGAAAAGAGTCGGACGGGGGGTACGACCCGGCAGCATCAAGATGGGCATCAGGCACGCGATGCGCAAAGAGCCTGCCGGAGCAGACGGCAGGATCGGCTCACCCGTCGCGCTGTCCGCCGCCGATGCGTCACCTGCGCCTAAGGTCCGGTGATACGCATTTCATTCCGGTCGGTACCAATGTCAAGTGAAGGCAGACAGGAACGCTGGGCATCAAAACGGCCAGATCCAAGGGATCAAGAACGTCGCCATCACCCAGAGAATGAGGTTCAGCGGGGTTCCGACTTTAGTGAAGTCCGTGAATTTGTATTGTCCGGGTCCATAGATCATCGTGTTGGTCTGGTAGCCGACGGGCGTCATGAAGCTGAGTGACGCCGCGAAGGTGATGGCCATCAGGAGCGGACGACTGTCGATGCCGAGCGTAGCGGCGGTCTGTAGGGCGATGGGTGCGAGCAGTGCAGCCGTGGCCTGATTCGAGATGATGTTCGTCAGCATCATCGACAGGAAGAAGAAGCCCGAGAGCACGGCCGTCGGCCCGATGGGGCCGAGCACATCGATGAGGGTGGAAGACAGAATGCCGGCCGCGCCGGTGTTTTCCATGGCCGTGCCGAGCGGGATGACGCCGGCGAGGAGGAAGATGATCTTCCAGTTGATCGCCTGGTACGCTTCCTCCGTGGACAGGCAGCCCGTCAGCACCATGGCAACGCACCCGGCGACCGCACTCACGACGATCGGGATGATGTCGAAGGCGGCGAGGAGCACCACCGCGACGAGGATGCCGATGGCAATCGGCGTGCGGCTTTCCCTGTACGGTTGCACGTCCACCTCCGTCGCAAGGACGAACGACGGATCACGCTCGATGTCGGATGCGCGCTCCTCGTCGATATTCAGCAGGACGGAATCGCCGCCCGAGAGGCGCACTTCCTCCAGTTGCTCCTGTTGCAGGCTGCCGTGGCGCCGAATGGCGAGGGGGACGGCACCAAAGCGCTCGGGGAAGTCCACGGCTCCGATGCTCTCCGATTCGAGCGCGGAGTCCGGGGCTGCAACCGCCTCGACGAGCTTGTCCGGTCCGCCCTCCAGGTCGACGTCGTACCAGTCGCGCGCCGGCCGAAGGGCGATATCTTCGCGTTCGAGTAGCTTCTCGATCTCCTCGACGCCGCCCCGGATCCGGAGTACGTTGCCCGCTTCGAGCGGGGCCTCCCGGTCGCGCTGCACGGGTTCGTGCGGGCCTCGGAAAACCTGCAGGATGTCGAGATCGAGGTCTTCGGTTAGCGCGGACTCTTCGACGGTTTCGCCGACGTGCGGGCTTTCCTCGGTCAGAACCACATCCGTCAGGTATTCCTGCATCTCGTAGTCGGATGTAAGGTCTTTCCCCGTCCGTCGCGCGGGAATCATCGGGATGCCGACGAAAAACGTATAGATGCCGCCGACAACCGCGAAGATGAGCCCGAGGGCGGTGAACTCGAACATGCCGAACGGTTCGGCGCCGTGCGACTCCGCGATCGAACTGACGAGGATGTTCGTGGAGGTGCCGATCAGCGTGCAGACGCCGCCGAACATCGACGCAAAAGAGAGTGGCATGAGCAGCTTCGAGGCGCTCACGCCGAGGTGATTCGAGAGCCCGATGACCACTGGGATGAAGATGGCAACGGCCGCCGTGTTGTTGATGAAGGCGGAGACGACAGCGATGACGACCATCATGAAGCCCACGGTCATCGAAAAATTACCCCCGCCGACATCGGCAAACAGGCTGCTCAGGTAGCGCAGCACGCCTGTTCGTCGCAGGCCCTCGCTCAGGACAAACATCGCCCCGATGGTGACCGTGGCGGCATTGCTGAAGCCCGACAGACCTTCTTCCGGCGTCACGATTCCCGTCAGCATCAGCGACGATAGAATGATGACGGCGGTAACGTCGAAGGAGACGCGATCGGACACGAACAGCACCATCGCCACGACGAGCAGGGCGAATACGATGATGGTCTCGATCGACATGGACAGTTGGAGCGTGAGAATCAACCAGGCAGGAGAGGAAAAAACTATTTCCTACGAAAAGAGTCGGTTCCCGAAGTTACATCGTTCTTCCATAACAGGGGGCACATCCCACAGTGTGTGCCAGCAGAACGAACTATTATCCGGCGGCACCAGTAGCGTAGGTCGCGCCGCTCGTTCGCTCACCTGTCTTCTTAGCCATGCTGCTTTTCGCCCCGTCGGCACCGTATCGGGAGGACCTGGACACCGTCTGCCGGGAGGGACTGCGCGCTTCGGAGGGGGATGACCTGACTCTCTTTCTGGCGCTGGACGACGTCCCGAGAGGGGCAGATCGCGTGTATGTGGTCGATACGTCGCGCATGGACCATCCGCCCAAGCGGGCCACCGGTCGGACCATCAAGACGGATGCAGTGCCGCCCGGAGCCATACGGAATGTGGATCCGTACCGCGCACCCGGCATCGTACGGGCCGGCGGCGGGTACGTCATCCGCTCCGTAGACGGCGAACCGGTCCTTCTTCTGATTCATCGCCGCGGCGTCTGGGATTTACCTAAAGGCAAGCTTGACCCCGGCGAGACGATCGAGGCGTGTGCCGTTCGCGAGGTTCAGGAGGAGGTCGGCATCGATGATCTGACGATCCGCCATCCCCTGGGGACGACCCATCACGCGTATCCGAACGGCGATGCCTTCGACGTCAAGATCACGAACTGGTACCTGATGCAGACGCCGGAGCGATCGTTTGAGCCGGAGCGGCGGGAGGGGATCCACCGTGTGGCCTGGGCGCGGTGGCCCGTTGCTCGCCGGCACATCGGGTACGACACGCTGAAGCGGCACATGGACCGGGTGGAGGGGACGATTCGCGGCGTCCTGGCCGGGGATGCTTGACCCGCGCGATAGACACGCGCTGCCACGCCATCGGGTAGACCGTGCGGCCGGGAGCATGCAGATGCACCTCTGACACTGGCATCCGTCAGAGATCTCCAGTAGATTCGCAGTGATCCGGCCTGACCATGCCGCCGGCTTTGAACTCGGTTCTCCGATCTTACATCACGTTTTTCTGCATGCGCGCTTCCACCATCCGCTCCATCCTGTTGCTCGGTTTCGCCGGGATTCTCTCTGTCTCTCTCGCTGCCTGCGGAAGCAATGAGGTGTCGTCGCTGCGGGCGCACGTCGACTCGCTGACGACCGTCAACGACGATCTGGAAACGACGGTTGAGCGTTTGCGGGATTCGATTCGCGCCGGCGTCGAGCGGCCGCCCGGCGAACGCGGGACCACGCTGGAGCCGTTCGTCTACTTCCCGTCCGGCAGTGCTTGGCTGACGGATCGAGGCAAGCGCGCGATGGACGAGCTGGCGCAGACGATTAACCAGCAGTATGACGGACGGGCGTTTCGCATCAAGGGCTACACCGACAACGTGCCGATCGGAGACAGCCTGCGACGAATTTACCCGAGCAACTGGTACCTTTCCGCACAACGCGCTGCGGCGGTCGCCCACTACCTGAACACGGAGCACGGCATCCAGACGCCTACGCTGGAGATCGGAGCGTACGGTCCGCAGGTGCCCGTGGCGAGCAACGAAACCCGTGAGGGGCGGGAGCGCAACCGACGCGTGGAGATCGTCGTGGACGAGCCCCGCCCGGATCCGGGGTTTTAGCGGTTTGGAAAAACGTTCAGGGTTCAAGGTTCAGAGTTCAGCGTTTTGGGTTCCGGGGGTCGGGTTCTGGGTTCCAGGTTTCTGGCTGATGCGATTCGGGCCACGGCGTTCGAGGCCCCCGCTGAACATCCTCAATCCCCAATCCTCTAACGCATCCCGCCCCAACGCCTCAACGCCCCAACGCATTAACGCATAAACACTAAAACGACAACCCCGGGCCGAGGAGGCCAGGATTGCCGTTTGGGTACAACTACAATGTACGGCCGTATTGCGGTCAGGCGTGAGAGTGCGCGGCGAGGGCTTCGCCGAAGCGGTTGAAGAGGTCGGGCAACTCGTTGGGATCCTGCAGAACGAGGTGCGCGCCACGTTCGCGGAGAAGCGGGGCGTGTTCGTCTTCATCGACGTACGGCGGTACAATGCCGACGGCCCACATACCGGCCTTCCGCGCGGACTCCATGTCGTCGACCGAGTCGCCGATGTAGACGGACTCCTTTGGCGAGACGTCCCGTCCGGCGGCGGCGAGGATCGTCAGGGAGTGATTGAGCGGGAACGGATGGGGCTTCGGCCGCTCCCCCTGCTTTTCCTTCCCGACCAGGAGGGGGAAGTACTTCTTCCAGCCAAAGTGGTCGAGTGTCCACTCGGCTTCTTCTTCCGGGCGACCGGTGACGATCCCCATAATGCGTTCCTCCGTGTTCAGTGCCTGGAGTGAGGCTTCGGAGATCAGCGGCGTCTCTTCGGTGATAACGCCATCCCAGTTTTCCCCGCGATAGCGGTTCTGAAACTCCTCGATCACCCGACTGAGCGGCACCTCCATAGCCGTGTCGGTGATGATCGCGTGCGTCAGCTTCCAGTCGTCGTTGAAGCCGCCGTAGTTCTTGTATCGCTGCACCGTGTTGGCCCCGATCTTTCGTCCGGTGAAATGCTCGACCGTCTCCTCGATGGCGCGTCGATACGAGCGGGAGACGTCGACGAGGACGCCGTCCATGTCGAACAAGATGGCAGACAGCTTGACGTTCTGGGACATGCCGGGACAAAGAAGTTAGGTTGCAATATGCACTTAAGACCAATCGTTTACCACACGGATGCAGCCGTACGGTTCCCTCCACCGGAGATGATCCCAGGGAGGGATTTGGCCCGGTGGGGGTCGGCTAGCGACCGGAGCGGTCCGTCTCCGCGTCGCGGCGGTCTGGAGCGCTGGAGGCCTGTTCGCCATCGATCCCGCGTAACAGCTCCTCGACGGTTCGCCGCAGCTGTGCATCCGTCCCCTTCGCCCGATGGTCAGGGGCATTTTCAACCGTGACATCCGGGGTGGCGGGCGTTCCTTCCATATTGGCGTTCGTTTCGTAGACCCACCATCCGCGGAACGGAAGCCGGACGAACGAGCCGTCGATCAGGCGGACGCCGCCCGTGGAGATGACCGCGCCGAAGGTCGGCGTACCGACGAGCGGCCCAAGGTCGAACTGCTTGAACGCATGGGAGAATATCTCCGCGTTCGAGTAGCTGTTCTGATTGCAGAGCGCGGCCACCGGCTTCGTCCAGGCGGCGTAGGGCAGGCGTTCACCGAACGGGTAGTGCTCGCGGAACTGCTCGTGGTTCTGAATGTCGTTGACTGCGCCGCGCGGAACGGTGTAGGCGTGCCGTCGAACCGTCAGCACCGTCATGAGGTAGTCCGTCGTCCAGCCGCCGCCGTTGAAGCGGACGTCGATCAGCAGCCCCTCCTTGTCGCCTGCGCTGGCGACGAGCTCCCGTTCGAAGCGTTCGAAGCTCTCCCAATTCATCCCCTCGATGTGGATGTAGCCGAGACGCCCGTTGGAGTACTCTTCCGTGAGGGCGCGGCGGTCTTCGACCCACTCCCGGTAGAGCTGATCGTCGAGGTCGTCGGTCGGACGGATCCGGACAGTGCGCTCGTCCCCATCGGCGTCCTGCACCCGGAGCAGGGTTCGCTCTCCCGCCGTGCCTTCCAGAAGGGCGTAAAGGTTGCCGGTCTCTGCTACGGAGGTGCCATTCACCGACAAGATGATGTCGCCCTCGCGGAGGCGGCTGATGGACCGGGCCGCCGGGCTGCGTGGCACAACGCGGACGACCCGTGCGCCGGCATCGACCGGGTCAATCTCCACGCCGAGCAGCCCGGTCTCCACACCGTCGTTGCCGAACTGAGCCGCCGGGTAGAAGCCCATGTGGCTGGCGTTCACCTCACCGAGCATGAGATTCATGATCGTGGCCAGGTCGCGCGTGGTGGAGGCACGTCGGACCCATGGGCGATACTTGTCTTTCAGCCGGGTCCAGTCTACCCCATGGTGCTCCGGGTCGTAAAAGCCGTTTTGGATCGATCGCCAGGCCTCTTCGAAGATCTGCATGCGCTCCGCGCTGCGATCCACCGTCATGTGCGCGGCAAACGGGAGCGACTCTACGTCCGAGCCGTTTTCGGCGAGCCGGGCCAGGTGCCCCCCACGCTGTCGGAAGAAGAGCGTAGACTTCTTCGGTCCGAGGACGACATCGGACGGGGAAATGCCGCCCTGCGAAATCTGCGACCGTTCGGAGCCGTCCCACTGGACCTTGAAAAGGTCGGGAGACTCATCGAACGTCGTGGTGCGTCCCCCTTCGCCCGCGACGAAGTAAAACGTCTGGCCGTCCTTGGCGATCACGGGAGAATCTTCGTTCCCGGGCATCGCGGTCACGCGAACGAGTCGTTCGTGGATGTCCTCGAGGTCGATGTCGACTGATATGGTCTCCTCTTCCTCCCCGTCCGTGTCGTCGTCTTCGTTCGCTTCCTGAATTTCTTCCCAGTCGCGCTTGGTGCGTTCGAAGTCGGCTTCGCGCAGCCAGGCAAACCAGATGTCCGTGTCATTGCCGCTTCGCTCGGACACGAATCCCAGTTTCGACCCGTCGGGGCTCCACACGGGATGCCCGTCCGATCGCGGATGCTGGCTGACGTTGACCGGCTCCCCCTCGCCGTCTGCGGGCAGGATGAAAACCTCTTCATTGAAATCGAGGTCGTCTTGCGAGTAGGCGATCCACTCACCGTCCGGGCTGAAGGTGACGTCCTGCGGGGCGGCCCATCCGTCTATCAGCACCGTTTGATCGTCCAGACCGTTCTCCGTCAGCATGGCCGAAACGAGCGTTCCCTGGCCACGCACGAAAAGCACACGGGACCGGTCCGGGGAAAGTACGAGGTGGCGCTCATCTACATCGCTCGACGTGAGCCGTTCGATGGACAGGTCCAGGCTTTCAAAAAGCGTCTCGGCCTCATCGTCGGTCGAGGTGAGGCGGTAGACGTCGTACTGCCCCTCCCGGTCGCTCGTGAAAAGAACCGTTTCCTCGTCGATCCAGATCACGTCACGGTCGCGATTGGCGTGGCGCGTGAGCCGATTCGACTCTGGCTCATCCGTGTCGACTTCCGTGACGAAAATCTCGCCCCGAACGACGTAGGCGATTTGGGAGGCATCCGGGGATACCGCAAATTCGCGGGCACGCTCTGATATCGTCGTCCGCTCGACCGGGACGGTCCGTGCATCCCGCGGAACGTCTACGGTTAGAATGCTCGGCGTTCCACCGTCGAGCGCGAGTGTGTAGATGTCGGTCTCACGCTCAAAGGCTGCCAGGCGCCCGTCGGCGCTGACCGAAAGGGTGCGGACGCCGTCGCCGTCAAACTCCGTGATTTGCTCCGGGTCGCCGTTCGTCGAACCGTTCTCTGCCAGTGCGAGGCGGTACAGATTGCGGGTGCCGTCCCGGTCGCTAATGAAGTACAGCGTGCGTTCGTTGCCCCAGGCCGCGGCGTAGTCGTTTCCGTCGTAGCGCGTGATCTGCCGGTAGGTCTCGGCCTCGGTGTCGTAGATCCAGAGGTCCCGGTTGGCCGGCCCCTGGTAGTCGCTCCGCGTCGTTCGGTTGCTCCCGCGTTCCATGACGATGAAGCGGCCATCCGGCGACTCACGTGCTCCGTCGCCCAACGCGTCCAGAAGGCGATCCGGCATGCCGCCGTCCATCGGTACGTGGTAGACCTCGCTTTCCCGCTCTACCTGCACGTACGTGCGCTCCGTATTGAACAGAATGCGCTCGTCCGCGGTGATATCGGTGACCACGTCATCGGTGGAGTGGTAGGTCAGCCGTTGCGGGGCGTTGCCGTCGGCCGTCATCACGAACACATCGTCGTTGCCGTGCCGGTCACTGGTAAAGGCGATGTGGGTGCCGGCGTCGTTCCAGCGAGGATGCCCTTCGTAGCCTTCGTGCACGGTCAGGCGGAACGCGCGGCCGCCCTCGGATGGCACCGTCCAGATGTCGCCCTGATACGAAAACGCGACGGTTGAACCGTCGGGTGAAAGCGCTGCGTGACGAAGGAAGGGGCGATCAGAAGTGGGCGACGAGGCCGGGGTCTGAGCAATGGCCGGAATCGACAGGGCGAGCACGATCAGCCCGGCGGAGAGAGCAGAAAAAAGACGGGACATACAGACGACAAGCGAGGTGAGAGGGGTGGCTCCGAGTCAGGCACTCCGTTTATACATACGACGTTCCGCCTGCGAACCCGTCGTGTCGTCATCGGCAGGATCGTGCATTAACTGGAACCGGCCCGGTGGCGCCATTCCGGACGTACCTGCGTGTCGTTCCCTGCCATACCCCCCCTCCACAGGGAGTCAGATACTGGCCTCGTTCATTTGGCTCGGATCCGGTCGGGGGAACGCGTCACGCTGCCGGCGACAGGTATGGATACGGATGTACGAACGCGTACGGGCGACGCTCCCGCACATGCATTGCTTACGAATTCATCGTGGCGAGGAAGTCGTCGTTGTCCTCGGTGCTCTCCATCTTATCGAGCAAGAATTGCATCGCCTCGATGGCATCCATATCCGCGAGAATCTTCCGGAGTACCCAGATCCGCTTCATCTGCGGTTTGGAAATCAGGAGCTCCTCCCGTCGGGTGCCGGACTTGATGAGGTCGATGGCCGGATAGATGCGCCGGTCGGCCATGGTTCGGTTTAGCACCAGTTCCATGTTGCCGGTGCCCTTAAATTCCTCAAAGATGACTTCGTCCATCTTGCTCCCCGTGTCGATCAGGGCCGTACCGATGACGGTCAGGGAGCCACCTTCCTCCACATTTCGCGCCGCGCCGAAGAACTGCTTGGGTCCGCGCAGTGCACCGGCCTCGACACCGCCGGAGAGCGTCCGGCCCTTGCTCGGTACGACCGCGTTATGGGCCCGGGCGAGGCGGGGGATGGAGTCGAGCAGAATGATGACATCCTGGCCGGATTCAACCAGACGCTTGGCTTTCATCATCACCGTTTCGGCGATCTCTACGTGCTCCTCGGCGTCCGAGTCGAACGTGGACGCGATGACCTCCCCGTCGACGTGGCGGTCCATGTCGGTCACTTCCTCCGGCCGCTCATCGACGAGCAGCATGATAAGGTGAGCGGCCGGGTGGTTGGCGGTGACGCCGGCCGCGATCTTCTGGAGGAGGACCGTCTTACCGGCTTTCGGAGGAGCCACAATCAGGCCACGCTGGCCCATACCGATCGGGGCGAACAGGTCGATAATGCGCTGCCCGTACTCGGTTGCGCCGGTTTCCAGCGTCAGGCGCTTGTTCGGGAAAATGGGGGTCAGATAGTCGAACTCGCGGCGCTCTTCGAGTTCGCCCGGCTTGCACCCGTTCACGGTGTGCACCTGAATGAGGGCAAAGTACTTCTCGCCTTCCTTGGGCGGGCGTACTTGCCCGAAGACCGTGTCCCCATCCTGCAGGCCGAACCTCTTGATCTGCGACGGGGAGACGTAGATGTCGTCCGGGCTGGACTCGAAGTTGTACTCGTCGGACCGGAGAAAGCCGTAGCCGTCGGGAAGAACCTCCAGCAGGCCGACCTTTTCGATCATGCCGCGGAGTTCGGTGTCTTCGGCGTCGTACTCGGCCATGTACTCGGGCCGATCCGCATAAATCGAGTTCTGCTTGCCCGTAGAATGATTCTTCGAGCCGTTGCCTCGGGAGCGCCCGGAGGACTGCTTCTTCGAACCATTCCGCTGCTTCGAGCCATTGCCCTCCTTCTTCCCCGTCTGTTCGGAGCCCTGTTGCTCGGACTCCTGTTGCTCGGACCCCTTCGGTTTGGACTCCTTCGATTTGGACTCCGTCGGCTGCGATGCCTTTTGCGATGATTCCTGCCTTTTCGAACCACGGGACTGGTTTCCGCCTGACTGCTGCTTTCGCCGGCGGGACGAGGCGTCGTGGGACGAACGCCCGTCTTTCTGTCCGGACTGTCGGCTCTGTTTGGAGCCGGAGCTTTTCCGGGGCGCATCGGATGATGACTCCGACCGGCGATTTCCACGACCCGAGGAGGACCCCCCCGTTCCGGAGCCGTTCCCGGAGCGGGTTGAGGACGCGTCCTTCGTTTGGGACGCTCCGTTTGTGGAGCCGTTGCGGGACCCGGACCGCGCAGCGTCTTCTGCCTGCGCCTCCAGAATTCGGTAGATCAGGTCTTGCTTGCGGAGCTTGCTGAACCCACGGAGATCGAGCTCACGGGCAATATCGCGGAGCTCGTCGAGCTTCTTTTCTTGAAGCGTGGAGATTTTCATTCGAATCGATAAAATCGAGGTTTGGGCGTGCCGATATCTGGCAGCGAACGGGGCGACGCAACAGCAACCATGCGTCGAACGACAATGGGGCGAGGCCGGTGACGGACCGGCCGTGCGGCCACGCAGAATCGCATGAAATCATGTCAACGGAAGCGCGCACCACCGGGCCGTTTTGCTCATCGATGCGCGGTCGTGGATCTGCGGCCCGGCGGGTCGTGCCACACTGCAACCGGGGGGAAGAAGGACGCGAAAGACGGAGAATCGAACGGAATCAATACCAGTCGCGGCCACTTCCTCGCCAGAATGTAAGAGACCGAACCGGTTCGGGACCGACGAAACGAGAACGCCGCCTGAGCCTACAGGACGTCACGTGGGACGGGGCAATCGACAATATTATGCGTTCGGGGCGAGTGACGCGCTCCACGGTGTTGCGGATCGAGCACATCGGCCCGAATCGCGGGGAGCCCCTTCACGGTTGACGCAAGGTGATTCCAGCGTGCGAAAGAGACGCACGACGCGTAATGTCAAAGGAATGAAGACTAGAGCAAGGGATGTGCCGAGTGCATCCGGTTGGTGAGCGTTTCATCCGGGACGGTCTGAGGGACTCCTCCGCCTGCTCACCGCTTGCGCCGATTAGGCGACGAAATTACCATACGTACAACAATATACACTTTGAGCTGCTTGTTCGGTTTCGCCGCCCGTCCAGTCCCATATCGTATTCAGATAGAATCCCAACGATGGGTTATGATCCCGGTCCGGGTGTGTCTTAGATATAAGGGTGGGTCGGGTTCATCTCCCGATTTCGCTTCCGCCGTTGCACGTTCCCCTTCGTACCCGTTTCTATGACGTATCGCTGGATACTTCGCTCCCTTGATGACGCGGCTGTTGTCTCCGTTCTGCAGGAGGAGCTGAATGGGCTGCCGGAGGCACTGGCGCGCGCACTGGCTCTTCGGAACGTGTCTTCGTTCGAGGAAGCGCGACATTTCTTCCGTGCGGATCGGGACGCGCTTCACGACCCTTTCCTGATGAAAGACATGGACGTAGCCGCGGATCGCGTGTCGGAGGCCGTTGAGCAGGGCGAGACAGTGCTGGTTTACGGGGACTACGACGTGGACGGGACGACGGCGTCGGCCCTGATGGCGGATTTTCTGCGTTCGCAGGGCGTGGACGCGCACGTGTTCATCCCGGATCGCTACGAAGACGGCTATGGTCTCGGGTCGCGCGGGTTGGAAGGGGCCCGGGACCTCGGTGCGGGGCTCGTCATCGCCCTGGATTGCGGCATAACGGCGATGGATGAGGCCGCCTACGCGCACAAACTGGGCCTGGATCTCATCATCTGCGATCATCATACGCCGAAGGCGAAGCTCCCGGAAGCGGTCGCCGTGCTCGATCCAAAGCGGACCGACTGCGAGTACCCCTTTAAGGAGCTCTCCGGCTGCGGCGTTGGGTTTAAGCTTGTGCAGGCGACGCTCGAGCGGCTCGGGCAGTCCCCGGACGCCGCGTTCGGCTACCTGGACCTGCTCGCGGTCTCCACGGCCAGCGACATCGTCCCTCTATACGGGGAGAATCGGGTGCTCATGGCCGAAGGCCTCCGCGTTCTGCAGGAGAAAGAGCAGGTGCGTCCGGGCCTACGGGCCATGGCGGAAACCGCCGATCTCGACTTGGCAGACGTCACATCGACCGGCAAAATCGTCTTCACCATCGGGCCGCGGATCAACGCAGCCGGTCGCATGGCGCAGGCCGACCTGGCCGTCGACCTGCTGCTGGCCCCGGACGTCGACACCGCGCTGCCGATGGCCCGCGAGTTGGAAGAATTGAACCGTGAGCGGCGCGAGATCAACGACCAGATTGAGCAGGAGGCTATCCAGAAGGCCGAGCGCCATATCACGTCCCGGACGCCGCATGGCCTTGTTCTCTACAAGCCGGATTGGCACCTCGGAATCATCGGCATCGTCGCATCCAGCGTGGTCGAACACTTCCATAAGCCGGCGATCCTTCTCGCGCGCAACGGCGACGAGGTGAAGGGGTCCGCACGCTCCATCTCCGGCGTCAACGTGTACGACGCGCTGTCGGACTGCGAGGACGTCCTGACGCAGTTCGGCGGGCACGACTACGCGGCCGGGATGTCGCTTCCGGAGGATCGCGTCGACGCTTTCCGCGACGCGTTCGATGAAGCGGTGGGTCGTCGGATCACGGCCGAGATGCTGACGCCGGCGATCAAGGTCGACGCGTCCATGCCACTGGAGATCCTCGGCGCCCACGAGGATCGATTCTGGGCGGTTCTTCGGCAGTTCGGTCCCCACGGGCCGGCGAACGCTACGCCGGTCTTTCATTCTGACAACCTCGCGGTGGACGGCAAACCCCGTACGGTCGGGCGCGACGGCAACCACTTGAAGTTTCAGGTGCGCGATGCAGCATCGGACGGGGGCCGGAGCTACGACGTCATCGGGTTTGGCATGGGCAACAAACTCAACGTCGTCCGCGAGGGCTTCGACCATAACTGGCCGATCGAGCTGTTGTATTCGGTGGAGGAAAATACCTGGAATGGCCGGACGACGCTGCAACTGAAGTGCCGCGACGTGCGCCTGCAGCACAAAAGCGATGGGCTCCAGCGTGGGGAAGGTGTGAAGGGGTGAAGGTGTGAAGCTTTGGATGTGTGACGGGGCTGGGCGCGAACGCCCACGTCAATCGGGACGTAGCAGAACCGGTTCGCTTTCTATCCTCTCTCCCACGTTTGCATCATGGCCAGCTATCCGAATCTCACACGAGCCCTCCGCATCGGGGGCGCCGCCTTTGGGCTCCTTCTCTTCGCCATCCTGATCCCAGGATGCATGTCCACGACAGTCGAGAGCGGTGAGGCGGCGGTGAAGTACAGCGTGTTCGGCGGGACGAACCTCGACGACACGGTCGGCGAAGGCATCCAGGTGCACGCGCCCTGGGTCGACATCATCCGCTACGACGTCCGTGTGCAGGAGCAACTTGAGGAGATCACCGCGCTCTCGTCGAACGGCCTGTCGATCGGGATGGACGTGTCGGTACGCTGGAAGCCGGATCCGACGAAGCTTCCCCAGCTCCATACGACGTACGGTACGGACTACTACAAGAAGCTCGTCCAGCCGGAGCTGCGGAGTGCGGCCCGCGAGGTCGTTGGCCTTTTTACCCCGGAGGAGCTGTATTCAAGCAAGCGCGAAGAGCTTCAGACGGAGATGATCACCCGCGTCAGTCAGGGTGTGGAAACGGAGTTCGTGACGGTCGAGGCCGTGCTGATCCGGGACGTGCGTCTCCCCAAGCAGATCCAAAATGCGATCGAGAACAAGCTGCAGGAGGAGCAGGAGGCGCAACGCTACGAGTTCACGCTGCAGAAAGAGAAGCTGGAGGCCGAGCGGAAGCGCATCGAGGCGGAAGGGGAAGCCGAGTACCAGCGGATCATCACGGAGAGCCTATCCCCGTCCTTCCTCCGCTTCAAGGGCATCGAAGCGACGCGGGAACTGGCGCAGTCGAACAACTCGAAGGTCGTCGTCGTGGGCGGCAGCGAATCCGGCGGGCTTCCGCTCATCCTCGGGGGGCAGTAGCGGGGGC
>NZ_DAXETW010000037.1:0-98979 GCF_051155795.1 Longibacter sp. | reverse complement strand
CGCGGCATCACGTGTCCAATCGGTATACAGATCGTTATACAGAGGACGTACCGTCAAGAATCGTCTTCCTCGTCTCCGTCACCGTCGTCTTCCTTGGCCTTCATGGCTTCCTCCTCTTCCTCCGAGAGCATCCCCAGTTTGTGGCGGATCGCGGTCTTGATTTCTTCGCGCTCCTCCTCGTTCTCATCCAACCATTCCTTGGTTGCCTCCCGGCCCTGGGCGATGGTGTCGTCCTCATAGGAATACCAGGAGCCGCGCTTTTCAATGATGTCGTGCTCGGTTCCGAGGTCAATCAGCTCGCCGAGGGACGAGATGCCTTCCCCGTAGATGATGTCGAACTCCGCCTCCCGGAACGGCGGAGCCACCTTGTTCTGCTTGACGCGAACGCGGGTGCGGTTACCAACGACGTCCGATCCGTCTTTGACGGCACCGATCCGGCGGATGTCCAAGCGGACGGAGCAGTAAAACTTCAGTGCGCGGCCGCCGGACGTCGTCTCCGGGCTCCCGAACATCACCCCGATCTTCATTCGTATCTGGTTGATGAAGATGAGCACGGTCTTCGTCCGGTTGATCGTCCCTGCCAGCTTCCGGAGCGCCTGCGACATCAGTCGCGCCTGGAGACCGACATGGGAGTCGCCCATGTCCCCCTCCAACTCCGCCTGCGGAACCAGGGCGGCGACCGAGTCAATCACGATCACGTCCAGCGCGCCGCTGCGCACGAGCGTGTCGCAGATGTTCAGGGCCTGCTCGCCAGTATCGGGCTGCGAGATAAGAAGCTCGTCAATGTCGATCCCCAGCGCCTCCGCATAATTCGGGTCGAGCGCGTGCTCTGCATCGATAAAGGCACACGAGCCGCCCAGTTTCTGGGCTTCGGCGATGATATGCTGAGCGAGCGTCGTCTTACCGGACGCCTCCGGGCCGTAAATCTCGACGATCCGCCCGCGCGGGACGCCGCCGACACCGAGAGCCGCGTCGAGCGTCAACGATCCGGTCGGGATCGACTTGATCGCTCGATCGGGCTCTTCGCCCATCTTCATGATGGACCCTTTGCCGTGCTCGCGATGGATCTGCTTGACGGCAAGGTCCAAGGCTTTCTTCTTCTGACCGTTCTCGTCTGCCATGATGCAGTGGTTGCTTCGTGATTTCGGTTGAATGCGCAGCGAGCCTGCGCTGTGCCCGGGGCCGGGCGTCGACGATCACCTTCCCCGGTGCGTGCAAACCTTCACTCCTACCGGTATAGACACATCGACCGGAATAAACATAACATCGGAGGGGTGACATCCCGGTGTCACACGTAGACGCTGGGGCGTCCTGCCGTCGGCTCGATTCTTCTCTTCTTCTCTACCGCAAAGCGAAACGGGACCACGCGAAAATGGGTCCACACGGCAACACACGCGGCACATATTCCACACAGTAGTCGTGATATACTACGGCACGAGGGTCGCCGGGTTCGTCGCGGACCGAAGATTGAGGCCTACCAGAGCAGTTTTCGTCGGATCATCTCGAGCGCTGACGTGGCAAACAGCTCCTTGTTCAGCGAACGATCGTTCGTAAGTTGCAAACGGACGCTATCTACGTCCGTGGTGCCGTCATCCATGCGTTTCGCAAACCCGATACAGACCGTCCCGACCGGTTTTTCGTCTGATCCCCCTCCGGGTCCGGCAATCCCCGACGTGGAGATGCCGATCGAGGCATCCAGCCGTTCTGCAGCGCCAGCGGCCATTTGCTCAGCCACGGGCAGGCTCACGGCACCATACTCTCGAAGCGTCGAGGGCCCAACGCCGAGAACGTCCGTCTTGACGGCATTGGCATATGCAACGATTCCCCCGAGAAAGTAGTCTGATGATCCAGGTTCTGAGGTCAGCCGGTGGCCGATCAGGCCGCCTGTGGCGCTTTCGGCGGTCGCAACCGTTAGGCTTCTCTCGCGAAGCAATCCGCCGACCACGCCTTCCAGTGTGTCTTTTCCCGTACCGAAAATGTATTTTCCGATCCGACGTCGCAGCTCCTTCTCGAGAGCGTCGATCCGGTTCTCCGCGACGGCACGGTCTCTTGCGTAGGCTGTGAGACGCAGGCGCACGCCGTTCGTGGATGGCAGATAGGCCAGTTTCAGATCGTCCCCGAGCCAGTCGGACAGGTCGCCGATCTTCCGCTGAAGGCTGGATTCCGGAACGCCCGTCGTCAGGAGCGTTCGGTGAGCAAGGTCTTGTAGATCCGCTCGCGCAAGAAGACGCGGTTCGACGCCGTTTTCGTAAATCGACTTCATCTCCGGCGGAACGCCCGGCAGGACCGCAATCAGGCGCTCGTCTTTACGCGTGTCTGCATGCCAGAGGCCGACGGCAGTCCCGACGTCGTTTTGCAGCATGTCGAATCCACGAGGGACCGTGGCCAGATCTGCCACCTCCGGCGGCATGTCCCGACCGCGCCGTTCGTAGTATTGCTTCACCCGTGCGAGTAGCTCGTCATCCGTCTCCAGCGGCGCATCGAAGTACTGGCTGACGATCGACTTCGTGACATCGTCATGCGTCGGGCCGAGGCCGCCCGTGGTGATTACCAGGCGTGCGTCCCGGTACGACCGGTCGAGCTCCTCCGCAATTGCCCGCGGGTCGTCCCCGATTGTCACCGAGCGCTCAACGTGAACACCGATTCGGCTTAGCGCGTCACCAAGCCACGCGGCGTTGGTGTTGGTGGTCTGGCCAATGAGAAGCTCGTCACCGATGGTGAGCAGATGGGCCTTCATGTAGAAGTCGCTTCGAACGGGAAGACAATCGTGAGGCGGCGGACGACGCGCCGGAGTCAGTCCTCCTGACGGCTGTCAGACCACTCATCCGGATCCATGCGCCATTCAGAAAGGGATTCGAAGGCGGCGTCGGGAAGGTCGTTCTCCCGTCGGGCGACGTCGATCAGGGTCGAGAAGTCCGTCAGGGTGTGACAAGCCAGGTCGTGCTCCTGAAACGCGGACGCTGCGGCGGTGAGTTCGTAGGAGAAGATCGCTATCACAGCCAGCACGTTCGCACCGGCCGCCTGGAGGGCTCGTGCTGCCGAGAGTGCCGAGCCGCCGGTCGAAATCAGGTCCTCGATGAGGACGACGGTTTGCCCGCGTCGTACCACGCCTTCGATTCGATTTTGACGTCCGTGCGATTTGGCTTCGCCGCGCACGTAGGCCATCGGCAGATCGAGCCGGTCGGCCAGCCAGGCGGCATGCGGAATCCCGGCGGTCGCGGTTCCAGCCACTACATCCGGACTCGAGTGAAGGCGCCGCACGATGTGGTGAAACCCGTCGCGAATGGCGGTGCGGATGCGAGGGTATCCAAGCGTAACCCGGTTATCGCAGTAGATCGGCGATTGCATCCCGCTACTCCACGTAAACGGATCCTCGGGACGCAGGCTCACGGCACCAATCTGCAGAAGATCAGCAGCGAGAGCCCGCCGGACGTTCAGGTTATCCGGGTCGGCGTCACCAGGAGGTTCGACCGGCGGTAGTCGGGTGGATCGAGACGGCTGAGGCGGTGGAACGTCGGACGCATCCGGAGACGAATCCTCATCCGGTTCGGGATCCGGCATGTCGGGCAGGTTTTCCTCAGCGGCGTTCATGAAACGAGCCGTTTAGAACATATCGGAAGAATAGCGGTGGTTCCGTGCTACACGGCGTCATCTTGGGGCTGCAGTACGTAGAGAGCACCTGTAAACACAGTGAATGCGACCACGGCGTAGAAGAGGCCGATGGCGATGACGCTCTCCCGAAGAAGCCACACGGCGGTTGATTCAGCAGCCGTATATTCCAGTGCGCGAAGGATCATAATGATCCACAGGAAGAACAGCTGTAGCAGCGTCTTCCACTTCGCTGCACGAAACGTTTTCAGCGTCCGTCCCTGCGATTCGGCATAGGATCGAACGCCGGTCACCACAGCGTCGCGCAGGGCGATCAGTCCGACCCCCCACCAGGTCGCAACGGCCGGTTCGACGACGAGGAGCGTAACGAACGTGCCGAGTACGAGGATCTTGTCCGCCAGCGGATCGAGAAACTGACCGAGGCGGGACCGTGCCTCCATTCGACGTGCCAGGACACCGTCATAGTAGTCCGAAATTCCGGCGATCATAAAGCAGACGACCGCGGAAACCTGTCCGGCCAGCGTTGCAACGGTCAGAAACAGGAGCACCAGCGGCGTCAGCAGGATGCGGACGACCGTCAGCAGGTTCGGTATGTGGTGAAACGCCGTTTTCTGAGACATAGGATCGGCAATATAGGTGTGCCGGTCCACGATTTCTGCCCTGCCGGCGGGTCCCGTGGTGATGTTGACCGAATATGCACCCAAGGTACAGGCGGAGATCGTGGTCACAGATGGCCGCGCAGGTCGTGACGTCCTTAGCCGCAGCTCGCTTCGGCACCTGGGGCAGTCGTGGATGGCTTCTACGACAGCTTTTGACAGATCCGGCAGAATCTATCGCGGTCGATTGACCAGGCCAGAGCCATCAACTGACACACTGACATAGAATCGCCCGTCCGTCCCGGCAGGCATCGTTCTTGATCATATATGCTGTGACTTGCGAGGGTGCGATACGCACCGGACTGATCTGTTTCGCTATCCGACTTTCGAATTACAGCACTCGACGACTATGGGTAAAATTATTGGGATTGACCTCGGAACGACGAACTCCGTCGTTGCCGTCATGGAAGGCGGTGAACCGAAGGTCATTGAAAACGCGGAGGGCGCCCGGACGACGCCGTCCGTTGTCGCCTACAAGAAGGACGGGGAGCGTCTGGTCGGCGCACCGGCCAAGCGACAGGCGATCACGAATCCGGAAAATACGATTGCTTCGATCAAGCGCTTCATGGGCCGTAAGTACGGCGAAGTGGAGGGCGAGGTCGATGAGGTCCCGTATGAAATCATCAAGGGCGACAATGACACCGCTCGCGTGAAGCTCGGCGATCGCGAGTACACGCCGCAGGAAGTGTCGGCTATGATCCTGCAGAAGCTGAAGCAGACGGCCGAAGAATACCTCGGTGAAGAGGTGACCGACGCGGTGATCACGGTACCGGCTTACTTCAACGACGCCCAGCGTACGGCGACGAAAGAGGCAGGTAAGATTGCCGGTCTCAACGTTCGTCGCATCATCAACGAGCCGACCGCTGCGTCGCTGGCGTATGGGCTTGACGATGAGAAAGAGCAGGTCGTCGCCGTGTATGACCTCGGCGGCGGTACGTTCGACGTCTCCATCCTGGAGCTCGGAGACGGTGTCTTCGAGGTGAAGGCCACATACGGAGACACGCACCTCGGCGGAGATGACTTCGACCAGAAGCTCATCAACTACATCGCCGATGAATTCAAGAAGGAGCAGGGCGTGGATCTTCGCAATGACCCGATGGCCCTTCAGCGTCTCAAAGAGGCGGCCGAGAAGGCGAAAATTGAGCTTTCCAGTTCAACTACCACAACCGTCAACCTGCCGTTCATCACGGCAACGGATGAGGGTCCGAAGCACCTGAACCTGGACATCAACCGCGCAAAATTCGAGCAGCTCGTCGGTGATCTGGTTGATCGCACGATCGAGCCGATGAAGAAGGCGATGGACGATGCAGGTTACAACAAAGGCGACATCGACGAAGTGCTTCTCGTCGGTGGCTCGACGCGCGTCCCCCTCGTACAGCAGACGGTCGAAGAGTTCTTCGGTCGCGCTCCGAACAAGAGCGTAAACCCGGACGAAGTCGTGTCGGTTGGCGCTGCCATTCAGGGCGGTGTGCTCTCCGGCGACGTAGACGACGTTTTGCTGCTGGACGTGACGCCTCTCGGACTCGGTATCGAAACGCTCGGTGGCGTCATGACCGAGTTGATCCCGGCGAACACGACCATTCCGACGAAGAAGTCGGAGGTGTTCTCGACGGCTGCGGACAATCAGACGTCCGTCGAGGTCCACGTTCTGCAGGGCGACCGTGAAATGGCGAAGGACAACCGGACCATTGGTCGCTTCCACCTGACGGATATTCCGCCGGCCCCGCGTGGCACGCCGCAGATTGAAGTCACGTTCGACATCGACGCGGACGGCATCCTCAATGTCTCAGCCGCCGACAAGGCGACCGGCAAGGAGCAGTCGATTCGTATCGAAGCCTCCAGCGGTCTGACCGAGGAGGAAATCGCGAAGATGCGCGAGGACGCCGAACAGCACGCCGAGGAAGACAAGAAGCGGAAAGAGCGTGCGGAGAAGATCAACGAGGCTAACTCCATGGTCTACACCACGGAGCAGAACCTCGAAGAGTACGGCGATAAGATTCCGGAAGACAAGCGCGGCGAAATTCAGACGGCGCTTGACAACCTGAAGGAGCTTCTGGAAGACGTCGACGCGGACCAGGACGTCAGCAACGTCGAGGAATCCCTCGAAACGCTGAACGAGAAGTGGGCCGCTGCGAGCCAGGAGATTTACGCGGCGCAACAGCAGCAGGCCCAGCAGGGTCAGCCGCAGCCGGGTGCCGCGAACGGCTCGTCGTCGAGTTCGTCGTCGAGCAGCAGCTCGTCCTCGGAGGAGGACGTCCGCGACGCAGACTATGAGGTGGTTGACGAAGGCGACGACCAGTAAGCCTTCTCCCACACTGCGTCTGCGAGACCGGACGGATCCTCGCGATCCACCCTCGCAATGAAGCGCCCCGACCTCCCAGAGGCCGGGGCGTTTTTGTATTATCCAGCACTCGCGGGTGCGGTATCCGCCGAACCTCTGCATCGGCACCCACGGGAGCGCTGGGTCCGATCGTTTAAATCCCGTAGATCTGGCGTGCATTCGCCGATGTCACGCGCGCAATGTGATCAAGGCTCTGCTCCTTCACCTCTGCCAGCCGTTGCGCCACATGCCGGACATACGCGGGTTCATTCCGTTCGCCGCGGTGCGGTTCCGGGGCCAGATACGGGCTATCCGTCTCGACGACGATCTGCTCCAGAGGAATGTCGGCCGCATAATCATCCACATCGCTGTTGGAAAACGTCAGGATGCCGCCGAGGCCGACCCAGAAACCAAGATCCCACGCTTTCTCCGCAACCTCCGGCGGGTCGACGAAACAATGCAAGATGCCGCGGAGCCGGTCAGGCTGGCTGGTATTCTCTTTCTCCTCCTCAAGAATTCTCAGCACATCGTCTGTCGCCTCCCGATTGTGGATGATCAGCGGCAAGTCGGCCTCGATCGCCAGACGGATGTGCCACCGAAAATACTCTTTCTGCTTCTCATCGAACGACCGATCCCAGTAATAATCCAGCCCGCTTTCGCCCACGGCGACGATGCGGGGATCCTCGCACCACTCCCTCACCGCCTCCAGATCGGCGTCAGATGCCTCTTTCACCTCTGAGGGGTGAAGCGCAGCCATCGCGTGCAACCCGTCATACCACTCCGACAGGTCCATGGCCTGCCGGATCGATGCGACGCCGATTGCCGGCATCACGATGTCCTCAACCCCGGCGTCGAACGCACGGCGCACCACGTCTTCGCGGTCGTCGTCAAACGCATCGACGTAGATGTGAGCGTGCGTGTCGATAAGCATGTGTCTCGGTGCAATGATGGAAAAGGGCCGCTCAACATCGGTAACCACCCTACCGTTACCCGCGCCGTGACGTGCATGGGAGCGAACGCGGCTGTATACTGTGACCGCGCGCAACAGGTGGGCGGATTCACCGTAAAGGCGACTGTCTTGTTCCCTGCCGCTGGGGTGTCACTTTTAACATGCCACGGCTACACGTCACCCGAAACCCGTTGTCCCTTTTTTCACGTGCTTCCGACGCTATGACCCTCCGGGCTCTCTTCTCGGTGTTTCTGCTTCTATGCTGGACAGAGGCTGCGGTAGCTCAATCGTCATCGCCGGTACGGGTGCGCGTGCTGGACAACCAGCAGCCCACGTCCGTGACCGTGAAGGCAACCGGTGGCGATCTTCGCGTTCATCTGCCCGGGACCTCCGCCCCGGTGATGCGCCTTCGTCCCGGCGAATCGGCCACTCTCTCGCTCCGCGGTCCGGAGGTGGCAATCAAGCGCGATGCCGATGGAATCTACGCCTCAAGCCTTGACATCCAGCCGGATGAGGGGGTCGCGTGGACCTTGGCGAGCGGGGACGTAACACGCACGTACACGGGACCCCTTCACGTCGAAGCGGACGGCCGGCATCTGCAACTCGTAAACCACGCCCCGCTGGACGATTATGTCGCGAGCGTCGTCGCTGCGGAGTACGGCTTCGAGGATCTGGAGGGCTCGAAAGCCATGGCCGTGGTCGCGCGCACTTACGGCATCCGTGCATCCACCAAATTCGACACAGGCGACTACGACCACGTCGACAATACCGTCTCGCAGGTGTACCGGGGCGTGCGCGCGATCACCCCGACGTCTCGCCGGGCAACGCAGGAAACCGCCGGCGAGGTATTGACGCACACGGGGACGCTCATCGAAGCCGTATACTTCTCCTCGAGCGGTGGCCATACCGCCAACAACGAGGACGTGTGGGACGCGAACGAGGTCCTGCCCTACCTGCGCGGCCGGCGAGACCCGTACGATAGCAATTCGCCCCATCATCGGTGGAAAACGACAGTCTCGCGATCGCAGCTCCTGAATGCCCTGTCGAACGACTTCGGTACGCGGATCACCGGATTCGTGCTCGGCAAGCGAAGCAAGGAGGGTCGCTTGAAAACCGTTACGCTCCTGACGCCGGGCGGTCGAATGACCGTGAGTGCGAATGACTTTCGTCTGGCGATTACCCGACGTCTTCCGGACGCCGACCTGAAAAGCACTTGGTTCGACGCGTCCCGGCGCGGCGACACCTACCGGTTCAGTGGTCGCGGCTTCGGCCACGGCGTCGGGTTGAGCCAGTGGGGCATCCACGAGATGTCCGACCGCGGAAAAAGCTATCGCGAGATGCTGTCGTTCTACTACGCGGGCGTCGACATCCGATCAACGGACGGCGTCGGGCTGGAGGTGCCGGACCGACCACTAGCGACCTCTCCACCGCCGCAGGAGAAAAAAGAGACCCGAGAGGAGCAGGAGGAATCGACGCGACGAATCGGCTGGTAATGGGCATCACAATTCCAGGTGCACCGTCCCGAGTCCGGGTGCCCAGATGGCGCGCGCCATCCGGGGCGTCGAGTAAGCCCAGGCTACTGCCGATCCAGAAAGAGCAATCAACCCGCCCCGTGCGCCATCCCCGTCCGGGTTGCGGATACGATCGTGCATGGCCTGGAGCCGGGACGTCATCGCCAGCTCCAGGTCTTCATCATCGAGGATTCGTCGAACGACATCGTGGGCAAGGACGACCGCCGCGATTGCTTCTCCCCATCCGGTGCAACTTACCGCCGCCTCGCCATCCGCGTAGAAACCGGACCCGGGAAGTGGCGAGTCTCCTACCCGCCCTGGCGGCTTGAATGGCGTGCCACCTGTCGACGTGGCCGCTGCCACATGCCCCCTTGCGTCGCGGACCACGCACCCAACCGTGTCATGCCCTCCCCCGGACCGCCGGTCCGCAACACCGGGAAGAAACGACTGACTCGTATGCACGTCGCCGATCCGATCTCGTAGCGCCTCAAACCGGTCGCGCTCGCGCTCTGAGATCAGGTCGACATTGTCAATCAACGTAAAGGCCTCCGCGACGGCAAAGCGCTCGGCCCCCTCCCCTGCCAGGATGCGAACCTGACCGTTGCCCGCGTCCATGAGGCGTCGAGCCACGCGAATCGGGTTCTTCAGCCGTTCAACCGCGATGACCGCGCCGTAATCGAGACACGATCCGTCCATGATGCCGGCATCCAGTTGCGCGCGGCCGTCCTGGTTCAGCATCGCCCCGCGTCCCGCGTCGAACGCACCGTGCGACTCCATCGACGCGACGACATCAGCGGCCACATCCACGGCAGAGTGGCCGGACGCGAGGGACCGACGCCCGGCCGCCAATGCGGTCTTCAGTCCGTCGCGATGGTCTTCCACCGCCCCGTCCGGGATGTCCCAGGCACCACCGTGAACGAGGATCACGGGCCCGTCGATCGCGAAGGACGCGCTGAAGACGAGACCGTCAGGCATGTGGAGATCGGCGTACGGGCAAAATGTCGGAAGCGTCAATCTTAGCTACGGAAGTCCGCAAACGTCTGCCGCGGCGCGTGATTGAGCAGAAAGTCGTGTAGGCCGTCAACGACCTGCGTGAACGCAGTCATGTGTTGTGGGGGGACGGGACGCGCCGGCGGCAGCTCAACACTGTAAGGATCGATAGCCTGGCCATTCTTCCAGAACCGGTAATCGAGATGTGGACCGGTGGAAAGACCGGTGCTGCCGACGTATCCGATCGTTTCGCCCTGTTTCACCTTCGTTCCGGGCCGGATGCCGTCCGCAATCCGGGACAGATGGAGGTAGCCCGTCGTGTAGGTCGCATTGTGCCGGACTTTGACGTAATTTCCGTTGTAGCCTTTGTAGGCGGCGAAAAGGACCGTCCCGTCCCCGACCGACTGCACCGGCGTTCCCGTGGGGGCTGCGTAATCGGTGCCGTGATGTGGGCGGTATCGCTTTAGAACCGGGTGATACCGCCGATTCGTGAACCGACTGCTGATTCGGGAAAAGCGAAGCGGTGCTTTCAGCAACTCTCTGCGGAGGCTGTTGCCCTCTTCGTCAAAATATTCGCTCCCCTCACCGTCATTGAATCGGTACGCGTAGTAGGTTCGCCCGCGATGGACGAAGTAGGCCGCTACAATGTCGCCGGGCCCGATCGTCCGCCCGTCGACTGTTCGTTCTTCGTACACGACGCGAAACTGATCGCCCTGCTGAATCCGGAAAAAGTCGATCTGCCATGCAAACACCTCAGATAGGCGGATGGCCAGTTCGGGCCGCGCCCCGGACTCGATCAGGGTTTCGTAGAGGGACGACGTGATGGTACCTCCAGCCGTCCGCCAGGCCAGCGACACCGGGCGTTCCCCGACCCGGCTGCGTGAGGGATATCGGACATCGAACACAACGTACCGGACGGCGTCGGGGCGGTACACCAGGTAGCGTGCGCGGTCGAGCCACGGATTGCGGTAGACCCGGTACGATCGCCCGGCCTGGATGTCGCGTACGTCGAACACGTCCCGCGTGCGGTCCGCCAGACGGACGACGGCCTCATAGCGGACGCCTTCCTTCAGCAGCAGATCGGCGAAGGTCTGATTTCGACGCACCCGGTGTTCGCGGACGGTGTACTTCTGCCGGTCGATACCGAATGCGTCCTCCGAGAGGGCGCTGGTGGGAGCCGACGGTGCGGCCACCGACGTCGCTACCGTCGGCATCGTCGACGCGTGAACGTATGTCGCCGCAAAAGTGAGGATGCCTATGAGGGCAGCAGCAAGGAAAGCGACGGCTACGGGCAGACGGCCCGTGGGGGAACGGCGAGCCATAAAGAGGAAAGAGTTCGCGGAAAACGATACTGACGAGGCACGCGAGTCATTGTCAACAAGAAACGACCCGCGATCTATGAAAATCAACGGGCGTGCCATTCGTGCGGGTGCGAAGCCGGTGAATCAGCAGGGCAAGACCGATTTTAGGCCTTACGGCCGCCGTGAATGGCGTCGTTCCCATTGTGCTGGCCGCGCCGGTTACTCGGTTGGGTCGTCGTCGGCGTTGCGGACCTTCGTCGGTGACCATGTATCTTCTCTCATTCCCGCCGCCTTGTTGGCCCAGCGCGCCAGAACGAAAAGCAAATCCGAGAGCCGGTTAAGGTATCGCATGGCGACCTCGTTGAACGTCGTCGTCGCCCCGGCCTTAACGAGAATGCGTTCCGCCCGCCGGCACACGGTACGCGCGGAGTGAAGCTGCGTCGCCGCCAGCGTACCGCTCGGTAGAATAAAGTTTTTCAACGGCTTAAGGTCGTCGTCGAACGTGTCGATCCTATCCTCCAGTTCGTCGACATGAGCCTCCGTCACGCGCGGCACGACGGGCTTGGCATCCATGGGGGTAGCGAGATCGGCGCCCAGCACGAAGAGTTCGTCCTGAATGTTTTGTAGCACCGGATCCAGCCGGTCTTCGCCGGACTCGCCATCCAGGTGGGCACGCGCGAGGCCGACGACCGAGTTCAGTTCATCCACGGTGCCGTATGCATCAATGCGGGCGTTGCCCTTGCCGACGCGGTCGCCGCCGAACAGCGACGTGGTACCGTCGTCACCGGTACGCGTGTAAATTTTATTCATCGTTTGCTGGTGTCGGACTGAAAGGAGGCGATTGGAGCGGTGAACACGCGCTGCGGGAGGAAGCGTTTCGACACATCCATGGCAATCTCACCCGGCCGATCGCGGGGCAACGTAGTCGATCCGAAGAGGCGAATGTTTACGAACGGTGGCCTCCATTCCGAAGACGTCGTCAATCCGTTCAGGGGTTAGAACATCCGCAGGGGAACCGATCGCGACGGGCCGACCTTCCGAAAGCAGGAGCAATCGGTCGGCGTACCGGGCAGCGCATTCGAGATCATGGACGACCGCGATCGCCGTTTTACCACGGTTTACCTGCTCGCGAACGGCATCGAGCAGCCGAAACTGGTAATGGATGTCGAGATGCGTGGTAGGCTCGTCTAAAAGCAGTACGTCGGCATCCTGAGCCAGCGCCTGGGCAAGGAAGGCTCGCTGGACCTCCCCTCCACTCATCGACTGGATCGATCGATCGGCGAATCCCTCGAGTCCGACGTCAGCCAGGACCTGCTCGACGATCTCGTAGTCATCACGAGAGAAGGACGATAGCCACCCCCGATGCGGGGCGCGGCCGAGAAGCACGAGCTCACGTACGGTGAAATCGAAGGCCAGCGGCGACGACTGCTGGACGAACGTGAGCGTCTGCGCACGTTCGCGCGCGCTCCACTCCCCGATGGGGCGTCCACGGAGATGCACCGATCCCTGTCCGTCCATGGCGCCGCTCATCACCCGGAGGAGCGTGGTCTTGCCGCTGCCGTTCGGGCCGATGACGCCCAGCCATTCACCCGGCTGGACGTCAAGCGACACATCCCGAAGGATCGCGCGGCCGCCACGTTCGACCTTTACATCGCTGACCGCTAGTAGCGTCTCGGGCTCCAAAGTACGTTCGATCTGATGAATTCGACAACGACGGCTGTACAGCACAACCGGATGCACGGCGCTTCGATCCTCACGGGCAGTGCTCTTAGTGAGATGGGCGTCTACTGTCGCATGAACGGCATGTGTTCAGAGGCCGGGGTGTTCGCGTGTTCGGGGGTTGGGTTTTGTTGGCCATACCGGTGACGTCTCGGGCCAGGCCATGAACACGACGTCTTCGTCAATAAACAAACCACGGGACCGATCCGAAGACCGATCCCGTGGCGTGGTGTACGTGCGATGGATTCCGTGCATCGGAACCCCTTCGTTTCCTTACCGCACGACCGACAGGCGTTTCGTCGACGACACGGTCTCGCCGACGACGCGCACGAAGTAGAGACCACTGGCGAGCGAGGAGAGATCGACGGAGCGGCGGAGCGTCCGGTCTTTTGCGGCCCGGCCGCTGTAGATCGTGGCGACCTTCTGGCCCAGCAGGTTATACAGCGCGACGTTCACCTCCTGCGATGCCTCCATGTTGAGTAGGACCTCCACCTGGCTGCCCGGCGTGGCCGGGTTGGGGCCGGTGAGGACGACCGGCTCGCCCATCACTTCCACCGTGATGGGGTCGGACAGCGTCTCGTCTCCGTCCACATCGACCTGTAGTAAGCGGAACGTGTGGGTGCCGGACTGCGCGGTGTTCAGGAAGAACGTGTAGTTCGAGACCTGATTCGTGGTGCCACTTCCCTCTACGAAGCCGGCGCTAACGAAGGACGATGCGTTCGGCGCCCGGTGCTGGAGTTCGAATCCTGCGTTGTTGGTTTCCGTCACCGTCTGCCAGGAAAGCGAAATGCCGTTGCCCGTGAACTGACCGTCGAATGTGGCAAGCTCGACGGGGAGGGCCAGACTTTCAATTAGCACGAGTCCGTATGCTCCGAAACTGCCTCCTTCCCTCGACGCAATTTTGACATCGCCTGCGGCGTTAGCGACAAACGCTACGTCAGTAGCTGGCGCGAAATCACTAAGCCCCGTTGCCGCTTCGATGTCTGCCGCCGTCGCCAAGACCGTCGCCGTTCCATCAAGCTGTATCACAGCGATCTCTTCCCCATCAGGAGCTGAGAACGACCCGTTAACGACAACGATTCGTTCGGCACCAGCGAATGCGACAACTTCCATATGGAGAAGCTCGCCGTCCGCTGAGGATAGCGGTCCCGAAGCAATCGGATCCGCTATTTCCGTGACCGTAGAGGCGTTATCGGCCGCAGATGAGGGATCAGAGACGGAAAAGATCTTATTGGGTTCAGCAGCACCACCGAACGGACCTTCATTCGTCATGATGAGCACGTCGCCGTTCCCGCGTACAGCGAGCGTGCCATCCAAGGTGATGTCTGCCATCGAGGCGTCATTCTGCTCGACAGTCAGCGTTGAAGATTCAGAAACTGGCGTCGTTACACTGTACAGGCCGTTTGCAACATCACCAAACGTACCCACGACACCGACATACAGTGTCGTTCCCATCACCGCAAGAGAGTTAGCACCGTTGACTGGAAAGAAGGAAATTGACCCCGCCGTTCCATCCGCATTTATTTGATAAATGAAGGAGTCATTGTTCGTGTCTCTGAGGCTCATGTAGATGTTGTCACTGCCGTCGATAGTGGCAGCATCACAAGCATCGATTCCGGTGGTGCTCAGATCAGACTGAAGATCTGCCTGAGAACGCAGCGTTCCGAGCGTAGATGTCGTTGCATCGTATGTGACAATCGCTTCGGCATCCTGATTATAACCAATGAGAAGACCAGAGGAGGCCTCGAGAACGCACTTGAAGTCGCTGTTGCCGCCGCCTACGTCTAGTTGACTGGCATCAGCAAGCAAACTTATCGTCTGAGCCTGTGCACCTGCCAGGGTAAGGACGAGAAGAAGGAACGTAAGTATCAGTTTTCGCATGTTAACGAAGCTTGAAGGAGAGAAACGTGAGTAGCCTCTAGGGTAACGCGGCGGGAAGAAATGCGAAAGTCTATTTTCGTCGTATAATCCACTTCTCAGTTATCCTTTTGTTAGTATCTGTTCGGAACACCCTGAACGCCCCCTTCCCTATCCACGCAGACCGTCATCCCCCCTCTTCTTCCCGATCTCAGCCATCGCGTCCACGTCGACGAGATCATGGACGATCTCTCGATCACCGACTGGCGGCTCCACGACGCCTTACGCGATCTACGGTTGACGAATCGGTTTCTTGGCGGATATGCGTCGACGCGCCGCGTGCTAAAGCCGCTGGTGATGCGGCACCGTCGTCTCCGCGTCCTGGACGTCGGGACCGGCGGCGGCGACAGCCTCGGCGACCTCGTCCACTTCGGTCACCGGCATGCCTGCCGGCTCGAAGCCGTCGGCATCGACCTTAACCCCGGGGCCGTCGACTACGCTCGGGCCTATCTGGATGAGACGCTAAGCCCGCGAATGCGCCGGCGCGTACGGGTGGAGACGGGAGATGCGCTTGACCTTGACGCCGGGGACGGGGCGTTCGACATCGCCGTGACGTCCCTCTTCCTGCACCATTTCGACGAATCCGGTGCAGCGGACGTCCTCCGGGAAATGAGCCGCGTCGCGCGTACCGGGATCTTGGTCAACGACCTCCATCGGCATCCCCTCGCTTATCTCGGCGTCCTGGCTCTGAGCCGCCTTCTGCCTGCATCCGACATGTACCGACACGACGCGCCCCTCAGCGTACGCCGCGGATTTCGTCGGGATGAACTGGCCGCGGTCGCTCGATCTGCAAACCTACCCACGCCCGACATCCGCTGGCACTGGGCTTTCCGATGGACGCTTTCGACGTTGGCCTGTTAACGCGTTCAGACGTTATGGCGTTAAATCGTTCGGTCGTTTGGCGTCGGGGGTGCGGAATTGAGAATTGAGGATCTATCCCGGTGAAGCCGGACCGCCGAACCCAGAACCCAAAACTCGGAACTCAAAACTCGGAACCCGGAACTCGGGACCCTGAACCTGAACTCAACAAAGATGCGCCGAACCGCCATGATTCCGGTGTGGAGACCCATGGATCTGTTTCGTACTTTGAGCGAGCAACCGGACGTCGCGGCACCATGCCGTACCTTCGAATCCGTCGCGCTCGATTGCCGGTTCATTCCGTTGCACCGTCCGATATTCATCGCTCACCCTGTAATTAGCACAGGACATTATGGCTGAAGCAACCCTTTCTCGCGTCGCCGACATGCTTGGCGACGAGGCACAGGATCTCCTCGAGCACGAGTGCAAACTCTCAAAGGACCAGCTGCATCTGCCGGGATCGGACTTCGTCGATCGCGTCTGGCGCGATTCCGATCGCAATCCGCGCGTCCTGCGCAACATGCAGGCGCTCTTCGACGCAGGCCGGCTGGGAGGTAGCGGCTACCTCTCCATTCTGCCGGTGGACCAGGGTATCGAACATACCGGCGGGAATTCCTTCGCGCCGAACCCGATCTACTTCGACCCGGCCAACATCGTCGAGCTCGCCATCGAAGGCGGATGCAACGGCGTCGCCTCAACGTTCGGCGTCCTGGGTTCGATCGCCCGCACCTACGCCCACAAGATCCCGTTCATCCTGAAGCTCAATCACAACGAGCTGTTGTCGTACCCGAACCAGTACGACCAGGTACCCTTCACGCGGATTGAGGACGCCTACAACATGGGCTGCGTCGGCGTCGGCGCGACCGTCTACTGGGGCTCGCAGGAGTCGCGGCGCCAGCTACAGGAAATCTCGGAGATGTTCTCCTACGCCCACGAACTCGGCATGGTGACCATCCTCTGGTGCTACGTCCGAAATGCCGACTTCAAGATCAACGGCACCAACTACGAGGCGTCCGCGGATCTTACCGGTCAGGCCAACCACCTCGGCGTGACGATCGAAGCCGACATCATCAAGGCGAAGCAGCCGACCGTGAATGGCGGCTTTAAGAAGATGCGCGAAGAGCGTGACGGATCGTACGCCAAGCTGGACGAACGCATCTACTCGGATCTCATGACCGATCACCCGATCGACATGACCCGCTACCAGGTCGTCAACTCGTACATGGGACGCTGCGGACTCATTAACTCCGGCGGCGCCTCCGGCGACAACGACCTCCACCAGGCCGTGCGCACGGCGGTCATCAACAAGCGCGCCGGCGGCATGGGGCTGATCTCGGGCCGGAAGGCATTCCAGAAACCGATGGAAGACGGGGTCGAACTGCTGAACTCGATTCAGGACGTCTACCTCGACGACGATATCACGGTGGCGTAGGTGGGACGTGTTTGCGTGTTGATGTGTTGGCTCGCAACATCGGAGGGAGTGTTCTTTCGTGGGTCGTTCGTCGTGGGTTGGTTTTTCGGATTGGGTTCTGTGCAGGGAGGTTAAGCCCTGGCAATGTGCTCGTTCGACATCCGACCAACGAAGTACGACCAACGACCTTCGATAATACCCCTGCGTCGTGGTTTGATCTAAAGCAGCCTACCCTTTGTCGGGGCGGGCTGCTTTTTTTATGGGTCATGGGTCGTGGGTCGATTTTCGGATTGAATTCCGGGCGGGGAGGTTGGACCGGGCGTCCACGTATGGATGAATCCCACGGACAACCCACCATCGACGACCACCGATCGCGTTGATGTGGTTCAGAGCGAGGTGCTTGCCTCAGGCGTAACGAAACCGACCGTCGAACCGTTGAGATACCGGAATCCTCACCTCTCTCACGGCGTAACGCCCTTCACTTTCACTTCTCCACATCCGTACCGCCATGTCTGAGTCCGACCGCCCGTTCTCCAACTCCCCAAATGGCGCCGCCTCATCCGACGAACCCAACCCGTCCGCATCCGATGACGCTGCCGGTCGGGAATCCACGGCCGGCGGAGACGCCTCCGACGCGCCCGCCCCGCCTCCAACAGACACCCTCGCCGATCCAACGGCGGCAGATGATGTGGAAGACGCCCTGCAGCCGTTCATCGGCCACTATCCCGCCTGGGCACAGGAACTGGCGCGGAAGTACTTCACCAAGACGGTGGCGGAGTTTATCCTTCACGGCGACGTCCGGGATCTCGTCCCCACGAAAGATGCGGAAGGCAACACGACGTACGTCAGCCTCCACTCCTTTCTGGTGGACGACCTGTTTGCCGCCCGGGATGCCGTGATCTTCTACGACCGAAGCGCCGGAATCCATTTCGCCGACGACGCCTCGCGGGCGGACTTTAGCCGGGCGGTGTCCGGATACGATTCCATCTTCGGCACGGACTACCAGAACAAACTGCCGAAGGAGCCGAGCCAGGTCTTTCAGCTGCTGGAAAACTACCTGCGCCTCCGTCTGTCGGACGGAAAGCGGATTGCCGTGGTCATCGACTACGCGGAAACCATCGCGCCCATGGCGGAAGCGTCGATGTACTCGGCGGAAGACCGGCGGGCGCTCGTATTTCTCCAGAAATGGTCGCGCGATTCGCTGTTCGTGGAAAGCGACCTCACGGTTTGTCTCATCACGGAGAATCTGACGGACCTGAACCAGCAGCTCGTTCAGAGTCCGCACACGGCGGAGATTCATGTGCCGATCCCGGACGAAGCGGACCGAAAGCGGTTCATCGATACCTCCCTGATCGGCTCCCGCTCCACGTTCGACGCGCACTCGGATGTCAGCCCGTCTAATCTGGCGCAGAACACCGCCGGCCTGAACTACACCCAGCTTCGCTCGATCGTCGCGGACGTCCTGGAAAACAAGAACCGGTTGACGTTTGACACGCTCTCGGAGCTGAAGAAGGAGTTCATCGAGGCTGAGGCGTACGGCCTGCTCGAGTTCATCGAGACCGACTACTCGCTCGACCTCGTCGCGGGGCACAACGAAGCGAAGCAGCACCTGCGGCAGGCCGCCCGGGCGCTTCGTGCCGGTCGCCCGGACGTGATGCCGATGGGCTATCTGATCAGCGGGCCCGTCGGATGCGGAAAAACCTTTCTCATTACCTGCTTTGCCGGCGAAATCGGGATTCCGATGGTGAAGCTCAAGAACTTCCGGTCGCAGTGGCAGGGTGTCACGGAGGGGAACCTCGAGAAAATCCTGAACCTTCTGGAAGCGATGACGCCCGTTGCGGTGATGATTGACGAGGCAGATGCAGCTCTCGGCGATCGCGACGCGTCCGGCGATTCCGGGGTGAGTCAGCGCGTCTTCTCGCAGATCGTTTCGTTTATGAGCAATCCGAAGCATCGCGGCCGCGTCATCTTTTTCCTCGTTACCGCTCGTCCGGACCTGATGCCGGTCGACCTAAAGCGGCAGGGGCGCGCAGAGGAACATATCGCCCTTTTCTATCCGCACACTCGTGAGGATCGGGAAGAGTTGCTGCAGGTGATGATGCGTCGCACGAACGTCGACGTACCCATGGAAGAGATCCCCGATGAACTCCTCGACGGGAAGCGCACCTACAGCGGTGCAGACATGGAGGCAATCCTTACACGCGCGTCGTTTCGTGCAGCCGGTCGCGACGATGGCGTGGTCACCCCCGACATTCTGCGGGAGACGGTCAATGACTTCATTCCGCCCACCTACCCGACGGAGGTCGAGTTGCAGAAGCTGGCTGCGGTCCTCGAGTGCACGAGCCGGGATCTGCTACCCGCAACCTATCGGGACATGGACCGGGCGGACGTCGTCCGGCGCGTAAAGGAACTCCAGATGGAAATCGGGTGAGGCCCGGGGACGCGGGATTTCAGCGGCGCGCGTGACGCCGAACGAAACAAGCGGAAGCCCTGCGTCACGAACGGCGCGGCGCGGGTTCGACAATGTCCGCGGCAGGTAGTACACTACAGGCCCATCCGTCCTCGTCTGTTGCATTCTGCCCCCTGCATGAGACCAACTTTCGATCCCTCTCTCCCGTCCCATTCGGTTCGGGTCTCTCGTCGCCTCCTCCCTGTCCTCGTCAGTCTATTCCTCGTCATCTGCCTGCGCCCTGCAGGCACTGCAACGGCGCAGGATGCGGTGCCGACGGTCACCAAGACCGTTGCAATCAAGAACGCGCGCGTCGTCCAGGCGCCGGGACAGGTCGTCGACCGCGCCACCGTCGTCATCCGCGACGGGCTCATCGAAGCGGTGGGAGACATCTCCCCTCCATTCGACGCCCGCATCATCGAGGGCGACTCGCTGACCGTCTATGCCGGCTTTATCGACGGGCTGTC
This sequence comes from Longibacter sp., assembly GCF_051155795.1. Taxonomy (NCBI): domain Bacteria; kingdom Pseudomonadati; phylum Rhodothermota; class Rhodothermia; order Rhodothermales; family Salisaetaceae; genus Longibacter; species Longibacter sp. The sequence goes on along the minus strand of NZ_DAXETW010000037.1, from coordinate 78,822 downwards.
ACATACGGCTGTCAAGATTCCGGACGAGGAGTATGAAGACGGATCTTATGCGCAGGCCGGCATCCAGCCGGAGCGTACCATTCGTCCGCTCCTTGAGCCGTCAAGCACCGAATCGCTGCGCAAGGCCGGATTCGGTCTCGCACACGTGGCACCGGACGGGCAGATGCTGCCCGGTCAGGGCGGGCTGATCCTTCTCGCCGGGTCGACGCCCGACGAGATGATCCTTGCCGACCGCGCCTCAATGTTTGCTCAGATCGAAGGCGCACCGGGAAGCTGGCCGAACGTCATCGCGCCGAGCACGCCGATGGCTGTCATCGCAAAAATGCGAGACCTCGTGCGGGAAACGCGTCGCCGCCAGATGCTCGCCGAAGCCTACCACGAGGATCCGCGCGGCCGGTCGCGGCCCCCGACGGACGCGGTGCATTCGGCCTTCGTGCCCGTGGTCGAGGGTGACCTGCCACTGCTCTACTACGCGGAGAATGCGCTCGACACTCACCGTATTCTCGCGCTGGCGAACGAACTGGATCTCCGGGTCATGCTTGCCGGTCTTGCCGATGCGTTTGAAACCGTGGACGCTCTCGAGGAGGCGGACGTGCCTGTTTTTCTGACGCTGGATCTTCCCGACCCCGCCGACGGAATCGAAGCCGACACGACGGACACGGACACGACGGACGCCGATACGACACGCGCCGCGGCGCGCGGGCATGCCATCACGCCCGACGATCCGTCGAGCTTTTTCAGAACCGATCTCCGCGTGATGTCCGAAGACGACCTCGAGTCGGAGGAGCGCGTTCTGAAAGCGCGCCAACGGTCCATTCTTGAGCAGTACCGAGCCACTGCGGCCACCCTCCATGAGGCCGGCATTTCGTTCGCGTTCAGTACGAAAGAGGTCAAGCCGGGTGACATCCACGCCCATCTTCGAACCATGATCGAGCACGGCCTGCCGCAGGAGGCAGCTCTTGCAGCGCTCACCACGAACCCGGCAACGATCCTCGGCATCCGTGAGCAAGTTGGGACCGTAGAGACCGGAAAAATTGCGAATCTGGTCGTCACCGACGGCGATCTGTTCGAGGAGGATACCGCCATTCAGTATGTCTTCGTCGACGGCCAGCGCTTCGAGTACACCGAAGACGAAGAAGCAGAAATCACCGCTCCCGTTGAGGCGGTCGTCGGAACGTGGACCTACGAACTCGAGACGCCGCAGGGAAATAACACCGGCACCATCATTCTTGAGGGAGATGAATCGGCTCTATCTGGGACGATCTCCGGATCGGGCAGCGACGAGACCAGCGACCTCCGAAACATCGCGTTCGACGGGACGACGCTGTCGTTCGAGTTCGAGAGTGAGACCATCGGCGAAATCACGGTCACGGTCGATGTAGAGGGCGACGCGTTCGACGGTTCGGTCAGCGGCGGCTTCGGCTCCTTTCCGATCAGCGGAGCGCGGACAGCCCCCGACGGCGATTAGTCTCAATCGTCGAATTCGTCGCGTGTGATTGCGACGCCCCTTCCCTCCACCGCATTTCTTACGATCTGAACCGAATCATAATGTCCCCCACCTCCATGTGTTCACGGGCGCTGCTGAGCGTCTTTTTCCTGCTGATGGCTGCCTCTGCTACGGCCACAGCGCAATCCGATCGGCTCCGCGGCGACGCCTCCGATGACTGGCTGATCACCGGCGCGACGGTCATAACCATCACGGGCGAAACGCTATCCGATACCGACATCCTCGTACGCGACGGCACGATCGCCGACATCGGCACCGACCTGTCGGCACCATCCGGCGTCGAGACGTACGATGCTGCCGGTATGTACGTTATGCCCGGCATTATCGACGCGCACTCGCACATCGCGATCTCGAGCGTGAACGAGGCAACCGCACCCGTCACGGCGGAAGTCGGCGTGGGAGACGTGCTCGATCCCTACGATATCAATCTGTATCGCGCACTGGCCGGAGGCGTCACAACGAGCCACGTGATGCACGGCTCGGCGAACGTGATCGGCGGTCGCAATGAAACGATCAAGCATCGCTACGGGCACGTGGATCCGGCCGAACTTCGGATGAAAGGGGCACCCCGCACGATCAAGTTTGCTCTCGGCGAGAACCCGACACGCGTTCACGGGGAAGGCAATAACGTCGTGCCACGGACCCGCATGGGCGTGGAGCGTGTCATTCGGGATGCCCTCACGAAGGCCAGCCGATATGCTGCTGCAAAGGAGTCCTATGAAAACGGAGACGCCGCTGCCCCGCCCAAACACAGCGAGCAGATGGAGGTGCTCGCTGGGGTGCTCTCCGGGGATGTACTCGTGCAGTGCCACTCCTACCGAGCCGACGAGATTTTGATGCTGATGCGCGTCTTTGAAGATTTCGGCGTCGAGAATTACACCTTCCACCATGTCAACGAGGGATTCAAGGTCGCTCCCGAGCTCGCAAAGCACAACGCAGGCGCCTCCGTCTTTAGCGACTGGTGGGCCTACAAATTCGAGGTCTACTACTCGACTGCTTACAACGCGGCCATCCTGACGGAAAACGGAGTGACGACGTCGATCAACTCCGACTCCCCCGAACTGAACCGGCACCTATATCACGAGGCGGCGAAGGCTCAGAAATACGGCGGGCTGACGGACCGGCAGGCGCTCTCGCTGATCACGATCAATCCCGCGCGCCAGCTTGGCATTGACGACCGGGTCGGCTCCATCGACGTGGGCAAAGACGCCGACCTGGTCGTGTTCGACGCGCATCCGTTGTCGGTGTACGCGGTCGCGCAGCGGACGTACGTGGACGGAGTCGTTCGATTCGACCGGGAAAACGACCCGGATGATATGCGGCTTCGCCTCGATCCGGAAGCCTCCGTCGAGGATGCGTTCGACTGGTCGTCAACCGGCACGCGACATGGAAGCTGCCTTCAGGATGTCGGGCGCTACGGCCATGAAGGCACGACCTTCTGGCAGTCCGGCCACTGACCTCCGCTCCCTCCCTCCTTCTCGCCGCCCGTCGCCCGACCTGATGGTTTTCTCGATGTACATTCGATCTTTTCTGATCCTCCTCATCGCCGTTTTGGTTGTCGATCCGGCGAGCCGGCTCGCGCACGGGCAAAAGGCTCCCGGCCGTCAGGGCACATTCGCGCTTACCAACGCGCGGATCGTCCCGGTCACCAGCGAACCGATCGATAACGGCACCCTTCTGATCCGCGCCGACACCATTGCCGGCGTTGGACCCTCCGTCGATGTCCCGGCAGATGCCGAGGTGATCGACGCATCCGGCTTGACGGTCTACCCGGGCCTGTTCGACAGCGGCACGCGTCTCGGTCTCGTCGAGGTAGGTTCGCTTGATGAAACGCGCGACTTCTCCGAGATCGGCGATCTAACGCCGGAGATGCGGGCGCTCACGGCCGTGAACCCGAACTCCGTCACCATCCCCGTTACCCGCGTCAGCGGTGTCACGACGGTCATTACCGCGCCGACCGGGGGCCTCTTCCCGGGAACGGCGGCCCTGATCGACCTGCACGGCTACACGCCAACTCAGATGCATCAGGGTGGCGTTGAACTCGTCGTGCTCGAATTTCCTTCGACGGGACGTCAGGGACGCTGGGATCGCCGCTCCACGGAGGAGATCGAGAAAGCCGCCGACAAAGCGATGGAGAAGCTAAACGAGATGTGGGACGAGGCCGCGCTCTACACGCGGATCGACTCGGCCCGACAGGCCGAAGGCCGCGAACTTGAGGATGTTGAGTACGTCCCGGCGATGCAGGCCCTCGCTCCGGTAGTGCGCGGAGACATGCCGCTCCTCGTGCGAGCCAATAAGGCCGCAGATATACGCTCCGCACTGGAATGGGCGGCCGAGCGGGACGTGATCGACCGGATGGTCCTCAGCGGGGCCGCGGAGGGGTGGCGTGTGGCGGGCGCCATTGCCGACGCCAACGTGCCCGTGCTCGCGGGCCCGGTCCTCTCCGTTCCCACTCGCGACTCGGATCGGTACGACAAACCCTACCGAAATGCCGCCCTGCTCCAGGACGCCGGCGTTCAGGTGGCGCTACGAACCGGTGACGCTGAAAACGTCCGGAATCTCCCCTTCCACGCGGGCTTTGCCGCAGCCTACGGCATGACGCGGGAAAACGCGCTACGAGCGGTTACCATCGAACCCGCGCGAATCTTCGGCGTGGACGACCGCCTCGGATCCATTGAGGTTGGCAAACAGGCCAATTTGTTCGTGACGGACGGCGACCCGTTCGAAACGAAGACGACGGTCCACCACCTCTTCATTCAGGGTTATCAGATCCCGATTCAAAGCCGTCACACGAAGCTCTACGACGAATTTCTGAATCGAACGCCCGGGGTAAGTGAATAGGGGGAAGGACGAAGGGCGCAGGGCGAATGGCGAGGTGCGAATGTCTCGGGCCCCGAACGGGTGAGTTTGCCACTGGGCATTTACGCATAGGCAGGCGCTTATGTCATGTCGTTTGTCGGACGTCCCAACGCTCCAACGTCCCAACGCTTACAGCCATCTGAAGACGGCACCTTCGATCGTGAGGCCGGGGCCGAAGGCCATGGCCAGACCTACATCGCCGGCGCCTGCATTGGCAGCGCCGTCCCCGCCCGTACGCCCCGCACGATGGTCCATGATGCGTTTTAAGACGAACAGAATCGTCGGTGAACTCATGTTGCCGTGTTGTCGGAGGATGGCCAGACTGTCAGCCACGTCGTTTTCCTCAAGAGCGAGCACCTCCTTCGCCTTTTCCACGATGGCACGCCCACCCGGGTGAATGGCCCAGAAGTCGACGTCCTCACGCGACAGGTCGTGCCGGCCGAGCAGGTCGCCAACGTAGGATGGAAGGTGCTCAGCGATCACACCGGGTACACGGGATGAAAGGCCCATCTGAAAGCCCGTATCCCCGATATCCCACGTCATGTCCTCGAGCGAATCGTCATCCAGCAGACAGGCGTTGTCGACGTACGTGAGGCGACCGGTAGCTTCTTCCTCGTCTCGAGCAGAGACCACGACCCCGGCGGCGCCGTCGGAGAACAACGAGTTCACGACGACCGACTCCAGCGTGTCTTCGATCTGAAAGTGGAGCGTGCAAAGCTCTGCGCAGACGATAAGGACGCGGGCGTCCGGTGTGCTCTGACAAAATGCATGGGCCGTTCGCAGCGCATTGAAGGCCGCGTAGCATCCCATGAAGCCAATGAACGTGCGCTGCGTGCTGGCGGGAAGACCGAGTCGCTTGACCAGGGCGACGTCAAAGCCGGGTGCAAAGAAACCCGTGCAGCTTACGGCGATGATGTGGGTGATGTCGTCAGGCGAGGTATCGGACGCCTTGATTGCGCGCCGACCCACGTCCTCCGCCATCGGTAGCACGGCGCGGCGGTACCAGTCATTCCGTTTTTCAGTAGACGGAGCCGGTTCAAGCGCCCAGTTTTGGGGAAAGAACTCGAACTCGTCGGGAGACGATGCACCCCAGTCGTTGACGCACGTATGCCGATACTCGATGGCCGACCGCTCGTAGACGGTGGAGAGCCGATTCCGCAGCGGCGCCGACAGCCCGTCGAGTTGCTCCATCATCGCGGCAGCATCGGACTGCGGTTTGCGAAGCGGCGGATGTCCCGTAGCAATCGCATCAATCGTCGTAAGAGCCATCTTGGTGCGTTAAGGAGTCGAAATGAATGGGCGGCCTTCCCGGCGTGCCGTCGGGTCGATCCATGCACTCATCGCCGGACCTGTGGTTCTCCCTCCCTCGTACCGGAGTCGCAAAATCGGCGGCTCACTCGGCGTAGCCGCGATCCCTCCGAACGGCTATTCCTCGTGCTGCTTCGCTTTCTCCCAGAGCGCATCGGCTTCGCTCAGCGTCACCTCGTCCAGCGTTTGCCCTGACTCTCGCAGGGCCTCCTCGATGAAGCGCACCCGTTGCGCGAACTTATCGTTTGTCCCTCGCAGTGCCGTCTCTGGATTGACGTCCGCATATCGGGCGTAATTGACCAGAGCAAACAGAACATCCCCGAACTCGTCGGCGCGTTCATCCTCGGTGCCTTCGTCGACGGCCTGTCTGAATTCATCGATCTCCTCCTCCACTTTCGACCAGGCATCATCCGGATTCTGGAAGTCGAATCCGACGCCCGCCGCCTTCTCCTGCATGCGCAGTGCCTGAAGCAGCGCGGGCAGGTATCGCGGGACACCGTCCAGCACGGACGCGGTCGTCTCCTCCCCGTCCTCTCGCTCCCTTTGCTTAATCTCTTCCCACGTCGATAGGACCTCTTCGGAATCGCCGACGGTGGCGTCTCCGAACACATGAGGGTGCCGTCGCACGAGCTTCTCTATTTCCGCCGCAATCACATCCTGAATCGTAAACCCGCCCTTCTCTTCCGAGATGCGACTGTGAAAGAGGACGTGCAGGAAAACGTCACCGAGTTCCTTCTTTAACTCCTCCGGATCACCGGAGTCGATCGCATCCACAACTTCATAGGCCTCCTCGATCAGGAGGTGCTTCACTGATTCGTGCGTTTGCTCGCGATCCCAGGGGCAGTCGCGGCGAAGTTGCTTCACAATGGCAGCAAAGTCTGCATAGGTTTCGAGGCGCTCTTCAGATTCGGCAAATTCATCCTCGTAGATCTTCTCTGAGGGGTCAAACGCCGGGGCCGAACGGTCGTTGGACGAGGAGCTCATAAGCGGGCTGGATGGTGCAAATCGAATGATACAGGTGGTACCAACCATACACGCTCGAGACCCGAATGAAGGTACGCCCGGTGTGAAGTTGCCGGGAAAGAACGCCGTGCCGGACCTGACCAAGGATGTATTCCACGTGTCGGCGAGCGCATCTGACGTATGGTATCGTACTCGATCCAGTCGGGGAAAAGCCACGTGTCAGGCCCAGTGGCTCCAGAGGGTGCGCACTCGATGCAGAGCCTCAGGCGTGGACTACGTCGATACCGGCAGAGGTGAGGCAGCCATTCATCCGCCAACAATCGCGCGGAATTGATTGACTTTTCTGCAGCATGCAAATCAATACGCGTTGTCCTTACGAGGAACGCAATCCATGTCATTACCCTGCATATTCGATTATATTACTTTTAGGATGTGATATACATGCTGTATACGACAATGTACGCAGCACCGCAGATTGTCATCTTGTGATTTTTACCGGTTACGAGTTTACACCTCAGTGTTTGATTTACGCCTCATTTCAGATGTCAGACCGATGTATAGGTTCGGTATGGTCGTCCCGGAGTCCGACGGCGGACGTAAAAGCGGCACTCAGGCCGGGACAGGGCGACACGATGAGCAGGTGTGTGGATTCGTTTAAGACTGGACGGGTTATTGCCTTAACAAGACCTGAACGAAGAGACGTATCGGTCCGGACCGATACAGATGAAGCCGTTCCCTCGTCCGTTGCCGAATTGACCCCCTTAGAATCGTGATTCAGCCTCGCGCATCATCGACGAGTAGCCCATCTCCCTCGACGTCGAAGATGGACGACCCGGCGGGTGAGACGCTTGTAAACGAGGGCGCCGTGTCACCCGACCGAAGTAGCACCGATAGCCAGGTTCGTCTTGAGATCATGATGGACGCACACATCGTCGACACCCTGCGTTCGGTCCTCGCGGGAAGGGACGGAGACCTCGAGGACCTGGCGCGCGACCTTTTACGGCAGGCGTATCTCCAGATGGAAGGCGGGGATGGCGCGAGCTCCGAAGAAGCGCCCGTCGCCACACCCTCTCCCCGTAGCACGCGGGGTCACACGAAGGAGCCGGAAGCCCGCCCGTCTGACAGCGCGAACTCCATGTCACCGGCGACCGCCATGCGTCAGCTGCACCGCGCCGTTCGTGCGGCCCAGGAAGCCGCCGATCCACGACGACATGCATCCCAGCAAGGGGATGGTGAACGTTTCGACCCACCGCCCGAGGTTGGCGGTGCTCTGATCGAGAGTGGTGACCGGCAGAATGCTACCGTCGAAGATGCGACGCGTCAGGGTGCCGGCGACTCCGATCAAACAACATTGCCGGCATTCGTTCTGGATATCTTGTCCCGTCTCGGCGAAGACGGAGCCCTCGATGACGCCGGGCCGGACCTTCACGGCGCAGAATCCGGTGACGCGGGATCACGCACCTCGGACGCCGTCACCAGCGACGACACCGACCGTGATGCTTCTATGTTCGACGTGGTTCACGCAGATCCGTCACTCGAATCGTGGGGGGAGGGAGAGGCTTCGCCATCCCACAAGGACGCTTGCACCAACAGCGCATCGGGGAACGCTTCTTCCGCCCCGGCGCCAACGATCCAGCTACCCCGCGCCTCCCTCCTCCGCCAAACATACCGTGCGTGATGCACTCTGGCGCAGTTCAGGTGACGTCAACCGCTGCCTGCCCCGTTCGGGACCTTCATCAAAAAAGCCGGCCCGTCGATGGAAGTCGACAGGCCGGCTCTCTGTATACGCAATCCTCAAGGCCCTTACTTGGCAGCGTACTTTACCGTGCACCCGTACGGACGAGCGGTCTGGACCTCGACCTCACCTCCGTTCATGGCCTGATCGAGCGCCAGCTGGACGTAATTGGTTGCTCCTTCGATATCGGCGGTATCCGTGGTCGGCTTATCGTCGATGCCGCCCTTGTATATCAGCTGGCCCTCCGGGTTGATGACGTACATGTGCGGCGTGACTCGGGCGCCATACGCGCGCCCCACCTTGCCCGACGTGTCCATCAGAATCGCGGTCATTTCGCCGTCGTGCTTTTTCTTCTGCTCGAGCATCTCGTTCGGCGGGTAGTATCCCTGCTTGCCCTCCGCGCTTGAGACGATCGACAACCAGACGATGTCCTTCTCCGTGTACGTTTTCTGCAACTGTTGCATGTTGCCGCTCTGGTAATGCTTCTGCACGAACGGGCAACCGTAGTTCAGCCATTCGAGGACGACATATTTGCCCTGGAAATCAGAAAGACTGTGCGTCTCACCGTCAGCGGCTGTCAGGGTGAAGTTTGGAGCCTGCTGATTCACGGTCGCTTCCTGCGCGAGGAGACCCGACGGAGCCAGACCGATGAGGAGCACAGCAAAGACAGAGGTAATGAATCGGCGTATCATCATGGTCGTTCGGTGGTTGAATTGGATACGTTGAGGTAGAACCGGTATGAGGGCACACGGTCCGCGCGTCCGACAGAATGCATCATGCCGGCGTAGCGAACGCGTGGCAGCCGGATTCGATCAGGTGCCGCGATTCAGGCGGTCGAGGATCATGTCTTTCGTCAACACCTCGGGTAGAATCTCGGGGCGCGCGTTCGGCCCGGCGTAGTAAACGTAGACCGGAACGCCGCTTCGGCCGTGGGAGGCGAGGGCCTTCGTGATGTCCGCGTCGCGATTGGTCCAGTCGGCGCGAATGAGCGCGACGTTGCTCTGCTCAAACGCCTCCGTCACCTCCGGTGTGCTCAGGACGGTTTGCTTGTTGACCTGACACGTCAGGCACCAGGCCGCGGTGAAATCGATGAAGACCGGTCGGCCCGTTGATCGGAGGCTGTCGACTCGCTCCGCTGAGTAGCTCATCCACCTCGCGTCGCCATTCGGCGTCGACGTGCTCGCGGAGCGCGCCCGGTCGTACTGGGCGCCGACGAGGGCAAGCGTAACGGCACCGGCAATGATCGCAGCGACGACAGCGCGCGTCGCGACACGCGCCGTTCGGGAGAGGGTCGCTGCAGACCAGCGATTCAGAATCCAGCTTGCGACTCCCAGCAGAAGGATGGCGAAGAGCAGCAGCGCGACAGCGTTGTGTCCGGTCTGCTGCGCGAACACCCACAGAAGCCAGATGGCCGTGGCAAACATGGGGAAGGCGAAAAACTGTTTCAGCGACTCCATCCAGGCTCCGGGCTCCGGCAGCCGGTCGAGCAATCGAGGGGTCATGGAGAGCCCAACGTACGGTGTCGCCATTCCAGCGCCGAGCATCGTAAAGATGGCAACAGCACCCGGCGCAGACGATGCAAGCGCGACGCCGAGGGCTGCCCCCATGAAGGGCGCCGTGCAAGGCGTTGCGATGATCGTAGCGAGAATACCGGTCATAAACGCGCTCCGATTGCCGCTGTCCGGCGTTGTGCCCTGAAGACGACCGCCCCAGTTCATGAGCGTCGTACCGACTTCAAACGCCCCCAGGAGGTTATAGCCAATGCCAGCAAAGAGCAGCGCCATGAGCGCGACGAACGCGGGCGACTGGAGTTGAAACCCCCAGCCGATCTCATTGCCTGCCGCCCGCAGACCGAGAAGCGTGCCAGCCAATACCCACATGGAGACCAGCACACCCGCACCGAACAGCCAGCCATGGCGCCGCATCGCGGTCGGGTCGTCACCAGACGAATCGGCAAACCCGAGGATTTTAATCGATAAGACGGGAAAAACGCATGGCATGAGGTTTAGCAGTAGTCCGCCCGCGAACGCCATCAGCAGGGCCCATCCAATGGCCACTCGTCCGCCGCCTGATCCGGTGGAGGCGGCTAGGCCGTCCTCCAGGATCGAGAGGGTTCCGGCTCCGTCGTCGACGACAGGAGCATGTACACGGATGGCGCGGACCTCCTCTCCCGGGATCCACGACGCACCGGACGGCGCCACGAGCACACCGCGGAGCGTATCGGCCGGGGTCTGCGCGTAAGGCGACTCCTGAAGGGCCATCAGAAAGGCGTCTTCCTGTCGCGTCAGGGGCTGCGCAGCCGCGTGATCCAGTACATCGCCGTCTTCGGGGAAGAACTGAGCCGACGAGATGTCCGGCACCTTGCCATCATCTACCGTGAAGGCGAGACCATAGCTTCCCTCGCTCCGCGTCGCTTCGAATGTCCAGTCGGAGGCCACCGTCGGGACACGCGCCTGCGCCTGTTCAACGCGTCGAACCTCTGCCGGCGAAGCGGCGACGGGTTCAGCCGCCACAGGAAAGGTGCTTTCGACGGTGGCGGATGCGGGCAGGCAAATGTCAGCGCAGATCAGCCAGCTTGCTTCACCGCGGATCGTGATGGAATCGCCGACGGCCAGATCGCCCGACGCCGACACACTCGTGGGTAACAATACGCGGTCGGCGTACCCGTAACTCGTCAGCACGCTGGCATCGATGCGACGCGGATACGGCCACTCGAACGCCCTGGCTTCGACTCCGTCGGGCAGAGACCACTCGATCGTGACTGGTTCCCCGGAGTCGCCCGGGTTGATCCAGTACGTGTGCCACCCCTCTTCCATCTCTATATCGAGGGCGACCGTAAACCTCTGGCCCGGTGCGACGGCGGATGCGGTACTCGCGAGCGACGCTTCACTGTGAGGACTTGAGTCCGACGTGTCAGCCGAGGCCGTTTGCCCCGTCACGGGCGAACCCGTGACGTGCACCCCGAACATGATCAGGATGAACGTGAAGACATGTCGACGAAGCCGTTTCACCATGATTGAGACCTGGAATCGGCACAGCGTGGAAAAGGAAAAAGACCGGAGACGCATCACCGATGAGGGATCTGAGTTAACGGCGCGCGTTCGTAATCTGCCGGTGAGATAGACGGCGGCCTCCTGGCATGATCTGCGCAATCAGACCGATCCTGCGTCGTTGAGGTCCGTGTTGTATCACGAATTGCACAATTGTGTTGGCAGCGGAGCGCACAACGACACGAACGGGAACGAACGTCCATTCACTGAGCCGGTGTCTCGCGACCGGTCTGAACGGTCACTTTCGCCTGGAACACACAGGAGGCACAGAGGTCTAATGCTATGGACAGAGCGAGGTCGCGACGCGATGCCTCGCCAGCGCTCCACGCGGGCGGTCCAGTTCTTTTACATTCGGGGATGACACGGCTTCGACGGGTAGTAAACGGGCTGCGGACTGTCCTGCCGAGCTTCCTAATATGCTCGTAAATCTCGTTAGGAACACGTAACTGCGGACGATTATTCGTACGCGATGGCGGCGTAAACGCCCCATCTGTCTCTAGAGGGCTTCGGCCTATGAGCCGCTAGAGACATCGATTAGTAGGTCTAGTCATCTGTCGCTCCGGCTGAGCGGCTAGGTGGCGAAACTTGATCAGCCTTGGCGCCTGGCTGGCTTCGACACTGGGCTGGAGCCAAGCGCGACATGAAAAACAGTGACTATGCAGGTAGATGTTCGACAAGTGCGGCTACTCGGACCCGGGTTCGACTCCCGGCATCTCCACCAGTAAGCAAAGCCCCACATACCTTCCGGTGTGCGGGGCTTTTTCTATGTCCAAAGGTCTCGTACGCGGTTGCATATTCGGCTCGAAGGCATCGGTTCATATCATGCCGGTTTCCTGCGCGCCGCCTGCTCGGCCATCTTCTGCTGAACGTCCATGGGGACGAAATAAAAGAAGGACTCTCGTACAATCTGATCGCCTTCCCACTCCTGGACGGCAATCTCGCGGAACGGCATCCGCTCTCCGTGGATCGTCACGTCCGTGAAGCTCTGGACCATTGTGACCCCCTCCGCTTCATTCGAGGTGATATGCTCCGTAGCGCCGTCGTGCATTTCTTCGACTGAGGACATCCATTCTTCGATGGCTCGTCGCTGCGCATCCTTGCCGTGGCGTTCCTGGCCATCAGCCTCCACTACCACAACGTTTTCGTGGTAATAGCGCTCGAAAGCGTCCATGATGTTGCCCTGATCCAGTTGGGCGTACAGGTCTTTTGCTCGTTCGAGGTACGTCATGATCAATCTACCGTGTAGATGTACGGGGTGTGTTCGCGCCTACCAGGACATCCGCGCGGTACGAAGGAATCAATCATACCGCATTCAAGCCTACTCGGATCGGATCGACCAATCGTCAGATCTCCGTGCGCCGCCCTTCGTGCTCCCACGCCGCCCGTAGTGCTGTTGCGTCCGACTGTACTCCAGGAACGATTGATCACGGGCAGAGTCGCTTTTGCATGTGCATCAGCGGGACGGGCGCACCGCCTCGATCATCCGTGAATCGCTCTTCCGCGACGTACCCGCAGGCACGATACAGCGGTTCACCGGCCAGCGTCGATACGAGCCTCACGTGCTGAAACCCGGCCTCCTGAGCGGCGATTTCGCAGAGCGACAGAACCCGACGCCCCACGCCCCGGCGCGCATACCTTGGATGCGTGTACATCGCTCGGATCCGTGCGGGATCGTGATTTGGATCGAGGTATGCACCGTTCCGACCCGGCGTCTCGTCTCCGCCATACAGCGTCGCACGAGGGCTCCATCCACCGCAGCCGGCAAGTTCGCCGTCGATCATGACGAGGAAATACGTCCCGTCCTCGATCAACTGGGTATCGACGCCCATGATCGTCCGGCTCGCCTCAATCTGAATCTCATCCAGAAACGGCGTCTGTAGATCCGCGATGGCCCGATCGATGAGCGCCTTGATCGCATCGAGGTCAGACATCTGCGCTTTTCGGTGGCTCAGCGTAGGGTTGGACATGGCGGTTCTCCGTTCCAAACGAAAATGGCGGCCCAGTCAATTACGTCGGTGTGCACAGCCTCGCATCAATTCCTCGCCTGACAATGCGAAGCCGAACCAATGCGACACCCATCGCGCTCTGCGCTTAGCGCGAAATGAAAGCATTGACGTGCCAACCGACCGTAAGACAAAGATAAGGTGAACCTATGCCATGCTCGTCGTATCTTCAACGTGTTCTCAGGCGAACCAGGAGGAAATGGATGTCCCAATATCCGTCATGCACCGACTCCTTCAGATTACCACCGCTGAGTCAGGTGTGAAAGAGGTTGACGGTACGGAGCACGACAACAGCATCGTCGATCACGTCCAGACGTCTGGACAGACGTGGACCGACGATGGTGAAATCGCGCGGTGGAGGTGCTACGTAAACCCGGTCGCGACGGAGGCCAAAGTAGGACGTTCGAAGACCGGGCGAACCCGCTCCTGGCTGAGCGTTGGTGTGCTAATCGCTGACCCGAAACCGGGAGGCACGGTCGTTTTCTGGCTCCGAGGTCGCTACTCCCCTTTTGGTCACGTCGGTATTTACATCGGATACGCCCGGGATGAGCGTCGCATTTGCGTGCTCGGCGACGATCTGAACGGTCAGGTCGTCACGACATCATACCACGAAGACCGGCTGCTCGTGTATTGGCGTCTCCAATCTAAGCAACCTATTTCCGTGCCCGAGCGAACGCTCGATTATCTGGAGCGGATACCCGGAGTAGCCCATCGGCTAAATTCGCTGAAACAGGCGTGCGTTACCGCCGGAACGGTGGACGGGATTAATGGCCCCATAACGATTGCTGCAGTTGATGATTTGCAGGCATCCGATGGCTTGTTCGATTTGTCGGGGAAGTTCGATGTCCATGCACGAAACGTTCTCCAATCCATGATCAGCGGCCGCTGACGAAGTGTCCTCTTCTATCGGCCGCCTCGCGGCCGCCCCATTTCCAGCACTGTTCCCGCAGTGCCATCTTGTCGTTCCCGCGCCCTCCCCTTCTCGGCGCATCCGCATTCTCCCCTGACGGACCCGCAGCACCCGCCAGTGCCGCAGATCTCCGCAGCTTCGCAGGCCCGCTGCCGGCATACCGGTTCGGCGGCTCCACAGCTTCGCTCCCACAACGTGTGTGAGGCCCCTTGCAGCGACGTCAACCTGGCGCCGCTGTCACAGATCGATCCAATCGAGTCAGGCCCTTTCCAACCCATCTGCACCGACTCCTCATGCCCGATACTACCGCTGTAAACAAGCAGCACGTCGTAACCGCCTTTCTCGGCAAACTCTACGAGTCGCTCACGGCACGGCCCAATATTGATGCCGACGCACTGCCCGACGACCGGTTCATCGCCTGGTGCCAGCCCGGCCTCCCCTTCGAACCCCACGACTTTGACTTTGCGGTCAAGGGCCTCAGCGGTCGCAGCGACGCCGGTGTCGGAGCCGCCCCGCTGGATGGTGACGCCGTCGAAGACGCCCCGCGAGGCGACGGCGCTCCCCCCGCATCGATCGGAGAAGACATCAACCGACGCATTCTTCGAGCGGCCGACTGGTCGCGACTCGTCAACTTCATCCCCAACCCGAGCGGGATTTACGACGAGGATCAACAACGCAAGATGTTCGACAGCTCGGCGTTCACGCAAGATGGATCGTCGATCGCGAGCGTATACAGCAACGTGCTTCGATTCTGCGAGGTCGCCGACGGTGAACTGACGGACGATCAAGAAGAAAAGCTCGAGCGATTCCGCAACCTGCTGATCGAGGTCAAGGAGGAAGAAGACCTTATTTCCGGCGAGACCAAGGAGGTGGTTGTCGACAGCCCTGTCGTCACGCGGTACTACGAGTTAATGAGCGAATTTCTCGACGCCTCGCTCGAATACAACTCGAAGCGCCTCGCCGCGCTGAATGCCAGCGACGCTGCGGCCGTGCAGGACTGGGCACTGAATGCCAGCAATTACCGTCGCCGTGTCCGCGCAGCCTTTAGCAAGTGGGTTTCCACAGGCCATAAAAACGACATCGAGAAAATCTGGGCGTTCATTAACCAGGTCACGATGCGAGACCTGATGCTGCTGAAGGAGGACCTGCTCGACCGGCTGGACAAGGCAAAACTCACGGACCCGACAAGCGGTGAAGAATTCTACTGGACGTCGTTGATCCCCGCGGGCCTACCGTTTTCGGATGGCTGGCAGCAACAATCCTTTTCCCACTCTGACGTCTCGTCGAACGTGAAGCGGACGCACAACGCGTGGAAAGCCAAAGCAACCATTCCTATCGCGTCCTGGCTGGTGAAGATCAACGCGGGCGCCTCCGGCTCGAAGGAAACGTTCGACAGCGAGATGGACGTCTCAGACTTCAGGATCACGTTCGAGATCGCACAGGCCATGATCTCGCGGCCGTGGATGTCGTCGGAGTTCCTGTTCAGCGAAGCCTGGCGGTTCGGGGACGATATGCCGAACCTTACCAACCTCACCGACGCATTGTCCGACGGCAAACAGCCGCCGAGCGGGTCGATGATCGCGTATCCAACGACCGCCATCTTCGTCAGAAATGTGGCTCTCAACTTCCGCGATCTACATCAGCAGAGCAGCGCGATCCGAAAAGAACTGGAAGGCAATGTCGGTGTCTCCCTCGGCCCGATTAACCTGGGCGGCGGTTCGTACAAGCGCGGAAGTAGCGAACGGTCGTTCGATCGCTCCGTGACCAACGAGGGCCTCAAAGTACCGGGAATGCAACTGATCGGATTTAAGTGCAAGCTGCTACCGAAGCTCCCGAATCCGTCGCCGAAGGTCGAGAAATGGTCGTAGACCGTTCGGGAAACCGTCCCGGATGCATGCGACACGAACCGTTCGTACGCATGCATCCGGCATCGGACCCGCTCGCCCCGGAATTCTCATTTCGAAGAAGACACGCATGAATCGGGCTTCGATCGCGATCATGGCCAAGATTCGCCTCCTGTACGAGCAGCGAGACGACTCGGATGAGCTTATTTGCTCGTTTCCGGTGCTTGGCCTGCCGCTGACGGAAAAGGATCTGACGTTCGACGTGGAGGCGAGCACGACCCCGGCCGATGCGCTGAATGCCGAAGCGGAGTTTTCCCTCCTGGTGAACCGAATCCCCTCCGGGCGTGCGATCTGGGAGCATGATGGACGCCTGCTCTGGGATACATACCAGGAGGTGCTGGATGCGCAGTGGGCCGACCGGCCGCCGTCCGATGCCGAGCAAGCGGAGCTGCACGCGGCATACGCCGTGCTGTACGACACGTCAGTGGGCACCGATGCGGACGACGCTCTCCCGGATCGCCGAGAGTCAGATCGACTTCGTATGTATCGGCATTATGAGCGGCTCGCTTTGCACGTGACGGACCGCCTGTCCGAGGCACAGATCCGTGCGAGATTCTCCGATAACCCCGCCGAACAGGCGCGGGCCCAGGCCGACGTCGAGCGATTGGAGAAAGAACGTGCGATCGTGGAGCGAGACTGGCTGACCCGGGGTTACCGATCGGAAGTCGACGAAGCGTACGCAGATATTGCTCGGATCAAGGAGCAGAGCCCGCACCTGCTTCGCACGGAGTGGCTCGACCGCCTGGATCGGGCGAAGGCGACGAATGCCGTCATCGACTACGATTTCTACCAGACGCGGTTTTCTCCGCCGCGCTTCTTCAGCGATCCGGCAGCGGCCTGGACAACCGTTTCGCTGTCAAAGGACGAAATCGACCGCCTGAACGGATGGGCATCGGTTGAAATGCCGGAAGTGGGCATCCGGGGCGATTTTCCGGATGCCGGCGTCGACCTCGACATTGAGTCGATCCGGGTCGACCTCGCCCGCGTGGACATCGTGCGTCCGTGGCTGGACGTTCGGGCGCTTCGGAGCCGGGCATGGCGCTGGTGGGAGGACGGTCCCGCCCTTTCGGACGGCAACTCGCCTCCCTCCGGTCGTCTACCGGCGTACGTGGTGTCGATGATCGTTGCGAGAAACCTCGTCGTTGACCTGGGCAGCGCCTCCAAGAAGAATAAACGAGCGGTCCGTCGGCTGAATGACGGCCAACCGCTGTCGATCGGTCCCATGCTTCTCGGTCAGGCCTCCACTGCAGGATCGGTCGCGCAGTTACACCAGGCGCAGTTTACCCACCGACAGAAGCGGGTCCTCCAGGGCCGCATCGTGGCACCCACGCTCCGCGCGGCGGACGATGCGGCCGTCGACGGGGAGACTATCGTAGCCCGCGTGCCCCGTGCGACACGGGCCGCCCCCCACCCGACACCGGTCCCGAGCGTTCATCTGAAGAAGCTCGCCGGCGCTCTCCGATCGATCCGTCTCCCTACGCAGAAAAACCGCTCCTTCCGGCCGCAGATCGCTCGGGTGAACCAGCCGGTCCTTCACAGCCGCCTTCACGCCGTACAGCCAAACAAAGCCCCCTTTCGCGGCACGTGGAAGACCACATACGGACCACTCCGGCTCGTGCAGGACGGACAATCCGTTTATGGCGACTACGATGATGTCGGTACCATCCGCGGAACGTTCGATCCGGATACCGGGGCGCTCACCGGTGCATTTACCAATGGACGCCGAACGGGGACTCTCCGGTTCGAACTGCGCGACACGCGCTTTGTCGGCACGTGGAGCTGGGACGGGGAGGCAACGCAGCATGCGTGGGACGGACAACGTATCAACGCATCGCGCCCGACGCTCCAGCATCCATCCTTTCAGGAAGCTGGACGGACGGAAGACACGTGGGAGGGCACCTGGAGCACGACATTCGGTGAGCTACGGCTCGTCCAGGAGGGGACGCGGGTCGCCGGAGACTACAAAGAGGTCGGCGAAATCGCGGGAGTCGTGAACCTGGATACCGGTGCGCTTACCGGTACCTTCACGAACGCGGATCGCTCGGGCCGTCTGATCTTCGAACGCGACGGGCACCGATTCCGGGGCATGTGGGCGTGGGGCTCGTCCACGCCGTCAAAGCCGTGGACAGGTCGACGGACGGACAGCCAGAGACCACGACTCCTCATTGCGGAGCCTCCCTCCCCCGAGAACAGGGACGATCCCAACCACGATGAACCGTCCTTCGATCAGGAATCGCTACAGCTGGTCGCGTTCCTCTGTCAAAAGACGCCGAAAGCACCGAATCCGAACCCAGATCTCGAATGGACATGACGAATGAACACGTCGATGCACGCTCCTTCCCCGGGATCCTCTGCGGGTAAGAAAACGCCGCGCCCCCGTCCGGCGATCTGTGTCCGCTGCGAGGACTTCTCATCCCTTGGACGTCTCCACAGAGTGAATGTGCTGCAATCTCTTGTCTCTTCGCCTTGCTCGGTGAGCCGTTGTACACGCTTCATCACAGTTGATTGGAGACGAGACCCTGGCGCGTCGGCACACCCCGTACAGGGGTCTCCTCATCAACTATCGATACCGTATGTCTACCGAACGGAAGGCACTACTCGCCCGCCTCGATGCGAAGCCGGATAAAGTCGACGAGGTTCGTGCGTTCCTTGAGTCTGCCCTCCCGCTTGCAGAGGCGGAAGACTTCACGGTGTCGTGGTACGCGCTCCCGATCGACGATACGACCTTCGGTATTCGACACCGCAGAAGATGATGACGGTCGGCAGGCGAACCTGGACGGGGAGATCGCGGCCGCCCTGATGGAGCAGGCTGACGACCTGCTCGCGGAGCCGACCAGAATTGAACCTGTCGATGTGCTGGCGCACAAAAGAGACACCGACCGACTCGGGCGTGAGGGTGCGTTCGGGTCGGATGGCAATATGAGCAATACGAAACGCGCCCGCCGGCAGAATATCGGCAGGGCGCATTTTCGATTTCATCAGCCATCGCTTCCAGCAAAGCGTTCACCGTCCAAACGATGGTCGCTCGGGACTGCGAGGCTCGAGGTCAAAAGGAGATCCACGACGTCAGCTCCAGCCCCACCTGAACGTTCGTCTCCGAGAATCCGGGAATGTCCGCGTATCGGCTGTCCGTGTACGAGACGTGTGCCACGGGCCCGGCGGCCAGCATCGTCCCGCCGAGCAGGAAGCGTGGCTTGGCAGCGACGCGGCCGATCAGTGAGAAATTTCCGTTGCCGGTGTCCTGCACGTACCCGAAACTATGATGCAGCCGCCCTTCCACGCTGAGTATAGACGGCAGGCGGATGAAACGAACGTTCCGGTTTAGCCCCCCGTCGATCGAGTACCCCAGCTGGCGGCCGTCACTGCGGTTCTCCCAGATGTTGACACGGTCCACGAAGTAGGTCGGGCCGATGGCTACGTGCCATTGCGTGCGGTTCGTGAAGATGTGGCCGTGATCGACCCCCGCCATGATGCGAATCCGTTGGTCTCCAGACCGCAACGTATTGCGCTGGAACGGATCGTCCTCATAGGATCCCTCGATTCGAAGGGCAAAACCGGTCCCTGCACGCTCGCCGAAACGGGCCCCCAGGCTCATCCCGTAGGGCACGTCGTGGTGATTGCCCGGTGCATCATCGGAGATGGCGGCCTGTGTGCTTCCGAAGAGGTGCAGTTCGTAGCGCTGCGACGACGACACATTCCAGCGAAGCGTTGTCAGTGCGTCGCCCTTAAGCCGGCGCGCGCGATACTGCGGACCGGGATTCCCCGGCAGATCGCTTCGATTCGGTCCGCTGAGAGCTGCCAGCGACGTAATCAGCTCGAAACCGGACTCACTGACCGGTCGGTAATCCACGATGACATTGATGGGTTCGAACGGAAGATTGTCAGGGCCGGGGCGCTCACGAAAGACGAACCGCTCTCGCTCCGGCGGGGTCGCGACGATGACGAACCGGACTTGCTCCCCACCGGGCGCCCGGCTTCGGAGCCACCCGCGAAGTTCACGGGCATTGTGGAATTGATCCCGCGTTGCACGAACGCCAGTGAGCGGGTTGGTCATGGATGCGTCGTACCAGGCTGCCACGTCGACGACCGTTTCAATCCCCTGCACCTGCTTGCACGGCGCGGGCAGGCCGTTCACAGGATAAAAGAGACTCCCGCGCGACGCGAGGTCTTCATCCGAGCCCGGCTTCAAGTCGACGCACTGCAGTTCGTCCGGTACGGCAACATCGAACGCGTCGTTCTCCGGTGGACGGAGGATGATCAGCTCTTCGTCGATCGCAGGTGTACCGGAACGGCTTCCGTTCTCCGCCTGCCGGCTGATGTCCACATCCACAATCAGCCCGTCGGAGACCACCATCGCGTGCTGCAGGTTCACGGCAAACCCGAGCGAGCGATCGCGATACTCGATCGCATCCAGATCGCTCGGTCGCGGCACGCGCAAGATCCCGATGGAGTCCAGCCTCGACGAACGGGAGGCGTCTTCGTACACGCGTTTGTAATAGACCGTCGGTGGTTGAACGATGTCGAGGCCTCGTCGGATCTCGATGCCAGCGCGTTCAACGCCCGGTTTGACCGGGGCCTGCGCTACGGTCGATGCAGGAGCGACAAACCCAATCGCAAGAAGCACGAGTGCGAGCCCAGTAAGAACGCCGAGACGGGGAGCCCCGCGCTGAAAGGAGAGAGACATAATCTGGATACGTCGGGTCGAAGAGGGTCGAACTCCCCGTCAAGCCCCGGAGACTAACGAACCGATCGACAGCCAGGGCGCCGGACTCATCGCCGGAACGGGGTGGCGTTATGATACACCGACCCACCGATGCACGAGGTCGTCTTCTGACGCATGCCTCCTCCCATTCCCCCCCAAATGCCGGCGGTCTCACGCAAGCCAGATGAGCGTTTCTGGAGCACGGAATTGAAAGCGATCCATGATCCATACTGCGCTGTGGTGATGTCGAAAACGGCCTGCGATCAACGAATCAGGCACCAATTCCTCGTCTTCACCGCCGATTCGGAAGTCGGATGTCGTAATCCATCCATTCGGGTGTAGATGCGCTCATCCAGAGATAACCACCCGAATCGGTGTAACCGAGATACCTGTCGTATCCGACCCCGAGATGTTTTTGTCTTCGAACGCTGACCGAGCCTACTACAACGGGGACAGTCCTACAGTAGCCGCGTCATTCAGATCGACGGGCGTCAGCCTACCCACAGTCCGTCCCCGCATCATCTGCTGTTCTGAAGTCTCGCGATGCGAAGGTCAGCACACATCCACCGGCTGATTGAATGACGCGACGTCCGGCGCGCGTCGGATCCAGCGACCGCGTTGCCCCGCTCTCCCATCGGTTCGACAAGCCGGTTACGTGTTGTCTGCGCAGCGAGCACTGGCACACTGTTTTCTACTCTGGTTCATTCAATGCACAGACCTCCTCGAACGACGCCATCCCGTGCCCGCTTTACCTTCTAATCATCCGGACGGACCCGACGGCGGGTCGGACGCTAATCCTCTCGATCCGTTGAAAACGACCAAAGTATCCACTCGATTTCTTCGTCGCGCGTCGCCCGCAGACATCGAGGATGGAACAGCGGACGAGGATCCCCGCCCCGCCACTTCCGACACGCACTTCAGCGGCTCATGGACGTCGCGGGCCCGCGGACGTGTGCAGGACGCCGTCTTCTCCGCCGAGCGACTCCTCACCCACCGATCAGGACTTCCCGTTCCCCCATTCGGCGCGCGCTGGGTCTGCGTAGCACACAGCGCGCGCGACCGGAGCGTATATCTTGCCCATCGCATCGGCGCAGATCGCGTGCTCCGCGCAGACTCGGTGGAGAAACTGGTACAGAGGATCTGTTCGTTCGCGTTCGGCGCCTGATGCCGCACCGTAAGCCGAGGACACGTCCCTGCGGACCGCTGGAACGCGTTTTACGGCAGCGCAAACGAAAAAACGCCCCCGATGGAAACCGGAGGCGTGAATGGACACCTGGGAGAGTCTGTGCGTCGGGTTCCGCAGGACTTATGACGCCGGCGGTTCGTCGCCCGCGTCGAGGACATCGAGCATCCGTTGCATGTCTTCGTCCGTCAGGTCCCCGCGCTCTCGGAGACGAGCGAGGGCATCTCGGACCGCGGTTCGGTTCGTGCGGGGTGAGGAGGACTCCGATGGTGTGGAACCGAGTTGCACGTCGCGAATGACGGCTTCGTGCAGAAAGTCGGCGACATAATCAGCCGCATCCGGTTGGCCGGAGAAGTCCATGACCAGATCGAAGGTCGCCCGTCCCCGGTTGATGGTGAGTTCGACCTTTTTCCCCCCCAGTCCCAGCCAGCGCCGCTTACTGTCGACCTCGATGAGGTCGCGGTACCGGACGGTCTGCGGAGCCTCCAGATCGGTGTTCTGAAAAACAAACCGATCGGTTGTAAACACGGCACCGTCCTTCCCATTGCCTGAGAGTGTGGCGTCGTAGAGGGCGACCACATTCCCGGCCTGGACGTGTTGCGCGTAATCCCGGATGGCGTTAGACAGCCGATTCTCCGGAATGTCCGGCCGGACGAACAGGCCCATCTGTGGGGCGTGCGGGATCCGGTTCTGGATCAGGTCTTCCATGCCATCGGGCGGGTTCGTGCAGAACGGTCAACGATAGGGCTTACGGTGTCGCGGCCATCATTCCTCCTTCGAAGAAACCGAACGTCATCTCCAGGAGGCCGCCGGAGTAAACGCCCAGGACGACGAGCGCAACAGCACAGAGGGCGATTGTCACTTTCACGGGCACGCCCGCGAACACGAAGGAACGGCTGGCTGCCTGCGCCTCCGGCGTTTCTTCCGCGTCAGCCAGCCAAAAGACAACGACCACGCGGAGGTAGTAGTAGGCGGAGATCGCGCTCATCAACACGCCGATCAGAACGAGCCAGGTAAGTCCGGCGTCGACCGCAGGCGCAAAGACCGCGTACTTGCCCATAAAGCCGCCAAGCGGCGGAAAGCCCGTCAAGCTGAACATGAAGACACCCATCGCGACGCCGATCAGCGGCTTCTCGTGGCCGATACCGGCGAGCGAGTCGAGCGACTGAACACGTCCTTCCTTTCCGTCCCATTCAAGCATCGCCATGACCCCGAAGGCCCCGAGGTTCATGATAGCGTAGATGAGCAGGTAGAACATGGCACCCGCGTAGGCTTCGGTTGTCCCGGCCGCAAGCGCCACCAGCACGTAGCCGGCGTGCGCGATAGACGAGTACGCCAGCATCCGCTTCACATTATCCTGCACGACGGCAAGCACGTTTCCGATGATCATCGTCACGAGCGCAACGGCGGAGAGCACGAGGCTCCAGCGCTCATCCGGCAGCGCGTAGAAGAGCACGAGGATCAGAGACGCAAAGGCAGCCGCCTTGGATGCCGTCGACATGTAACCGGTCAGCGGAGTGGGCGCACCCTGGTAGACATCTGGCGTCCACATGTGAAACGGTGCCGCGCTGACTTTAAAGAGGAAGCCAATCAGAAAGAGCGCGACGCCGGTCCAAAACATGATCGAGCCTTCCGGAACGGCCCCCTGCATTTCCGGCAGGTACATGGTCCCGGTGGCCCCGTACATGAGCGCAATCCCGTACAGGAAAAAGCCCGTGGAAAAGGCGCCGAGGAGAAAGTACTTGAGAGCGGATTCGACGGACCCCTCGTCCTCGCGGATGAGCCCCGTCAGCACGTACAAGCAGACCGACATGGTTTCGAGGCCGACGAAGATCGACACGAGGCTGTTCGCGGTGCCAAGCATCAGCATGCCGACGGTCGCAAACATGATCATCGCGTAGACCTCTCCGTACCCGTGCTTGATGTGATCGAGGTACGGCACCGACAGGATGATCGTCACGATGCCGCTGCCCAGGACGATCAGGTTGATGTACGAGGCGAAGCCGCCGGTACGGATCGATTCGAAGAAGGCCGTTCCTGCCGGGTCCCCAAGGTGCACGAATTCCCAGACGACGGCAATGGCGAGCGCCCCGACGCCGATCCAGGGGATCGGTCGGTCGTTTTCGCTCAGCGACTCCTGCAGGATCATGACCAGTCCAGCTACGGTGATCACGGACATGGAGAAGATGGCCGGCAGGTCGGCTGCCATCGTCGAGAAGGCTTGAGAGAGGTCCATTACAGCAGCAAGCAGATTGGCAGTGGAGGGACGCTACGGTCGCGGCGTTCGAATCGGCGCCGCGCTGGGGATGGCGGTGCCACGTCGGACGCCGGTCCGGGAAACGAGTCTACGCCCCGAGAGCGTCGTCAATGGTGCGGGCGAGTTCAATGTCCGTTTCGGTCACCTTCCCTCCCGCGTCGTGCGTCGTAAAGGCCAGCGTGACGGTATTGTACACGTTTTCGAGTTCCGGGTGATGGTTTGCTTCCTCAGCATAGAACGCCATCTGGACGATGAAAGACACCGCCTCGCGGAAATCCTCGAACTCGTACGTTTTATGGATGGCATCGTCCTGATAGGACCATCCATCGAGCGTGTCGAGGGCGTCCTGGATCTCTGCGTCGGAAAGAGGATCGCGGTCCGGCATAGCGTCGGCGTGGGTTCGGTTCGCGGAAAAGCGTGAGCGCATTGTACGGTGAAACGAGGACGCGGATGTGAACGGCCGATCGCCGATCGATCCCGTCCGGGATACTGCCCGCGGCTATTCGGGGAGCGTGGTCGGCGGGGTCGCCTCCGACATGCTGCCTGACTGCGGCGGGGCCGGCGTCACACGCACGGCGCGGCCTTCTTCCATCCCCTCCTGCATGCGCTGGAGCTCAAGGGCCTCGGCCCGGCGCTCCTGGATCGTTTCCATGATGAACGTGGTGGACGGCTCCATCTGCTTCAGGAAAGGCGTCGGGAAGAAGCCCATGACGAACATCAGAATCGCCAGCGGGAGCATCAGCGCCAGCTCGCGGCCATTCATGTCAGGCATCGTCGCGTTGGCGTCGTTCGTCAGTTCACCGAAGAAGGTACGGTAGACCATGTAGAGCAGGTATACGGCCGCGAGGATGACGCCCGTCGTGGCCAAGCCGACGATCAGCGGGCTTGCAATCACCTCGCTTTTGAATGTGCCCAGCAGAATCATGAACTCGCCGACGAAGCCGTTCAGTCCGGGCAGCCCCGCCGAGGCGAGCACGGAGAAGATCATGAAGGAGGTCAGCACGGGGACGGATGTGGCAAGACCTCCGTAGTCCTCCATCAGACGCGTGTGGCGGCGCTCGTAGAGCATACCGACGAGCAGGAAGAGCGCGCCCGTCGAGATCCCGTGATTCACCATCTGGATGACGGCGCCCTGCATTGCGATGTCGGTAAAGGCGAAGATGCCCAGAACGACGAAGCCGAGGTGGCTAACCGACGAGTAGGCGACGAGCTTTTTCGCGTCGGGCTGCACCCGCGCCACAAGCGCACCGTAGATGATGCCGATGACGGACAGAATCGCGAAGACCAGGGCCCAGTCCTGTGCGGCATTGGGGAAGAGCGGCAGGCAGAAGCGCACCAGACCGTACGTCCCCATTTTCAGAAGCACGCCCGCCAGGATAACCGAACCGCCCGTTGGGGCCTGCACGTGCGCATCCGGTAGCCAGGTATGCAGTGGAAACAGCGGCACCTTGATTGCAAACGACAGCGCGAACAGGATGAACAGCCAGGACTGCGTCGCGACCGGAATTGTGTAGTCGAGCAATTTGAACCAGTCGGTCGTGAAGACGCCCTGATTCACGGCATGCCCGGCCTCGTATCCGAGGAACAGGATGGCCACCAGCATGAGGAGCGACCCCACGAGCGTGTAGAGGACGAACTTGATCGCGGCGTAAATCCGATCCTCACCTCCCCAGATGCCGATGATGAAGTACATCGGAATGAGGGTTAGCTCGAAGAAAATGTAGAACAGAATCAGGTCGAACGACGCGAACACGCCGGTGATGCCCGTCTGCAGCAGCAGGAAGAGAGCGTAATAGCCGCGATGCTGCTTTTCGATATAGGTCCACGACGACGCGACCACGATGGGGCCGAGAAGCGTCGTAAGCAGGATCAGGAAGATGTTGAGCCCATCGATCCCCACGAAGTACTTAATGTCGAGGGAATCGGGAAACCATCTCGACGAAAGGTCCACCATCTGCGGGGCAGCCGCGCTGACAGCAGGGTCGTAGCTCCACCACAACCCGAGCGACAGCACAAACGTGACCAGCGTCGTTCCGAGCGCCGTCCACCGGATCGAAGACACGTTGTTCTGCAGGGCCACGACGAGCGCGCCGAGGGCCGGCAGAAAAATGACGATGGATGTGAGGAAGGGGATCTCCATGTTCAGGTTCAGTGCGTTGAAGCGGCGCAGGGACGGAAGGCGGAACGAAGGGGGCGGCGGTTAGCCGCCGAAGATCATCAACCCGATGACCAGGACCACGCCGAACACCAGAGCAAGCGCGTAATTCTGCACGACGCCCGTCTGGATGCGGCGAAGAAGATTGCTGGACTCCTGCGTGGCGCTGGCCAGTCCATTTACGGCCCCATCGACGATTTTGCTATCGAACGGCGCGAGTCCGTCGCGTGAAATCTGATTAATAAGGGCCTCGACGACGACGTTATCGTAGAAGTCGTCCCACCGGTACTTGTGCTCCCACAGTTCGTAGAGTCCGCCAAGCCGCTCTTTGAGGGACACGTCGAACGCGATGCCCTGCGACAGGTAGACGCTTCGCGCGAAGAAGAAGACGCCGACAGCGATGGCGCTGCTGAGCCCGATCAGGCCCCATTCCAGCGACACCGGTACGTGCGCGGATACGGACGCTTCCGCGACCGGCCCGCCGTAGTTTGCGCCCAAATAGTGATGAATCCAGTTCCATTTCCCGTCTTTAATGACGGCCGGGAGACCGAGGAAGCCCGTCACAAGCGATCCACCGGCGAGAATCCAGAGCGGCACGGTCATCTTCAAGGACGACTCGTGCGGGTGGATTTTATCGGCCAGGGGCCAGCGCTCTTCCCCCATGAAAGTGAGGTAGTACGAACGCGTCATGTATAACGCGGTGAGCGCGGCGGTGATGACGCCGACGACCCACACAAACATCGCGTACGTGTTGCCGTCGTACCCGTACTCGAAGGCCTTAAACAGAATCTCGTCTTTCGAGAAGAAGCCTGCGAGCAATGGGATTCCGGAAATAGCCAGCGTAGCGATAAAGTATGTCCAACCGGTCGATGGCATGTATTCCTGCAGATTCCCCATCGTGCGCATGTCCTGGGGATCAAAATCGGAGACATCCTCCCCTTCGTGCTCAAGTTCGTGCTCCACGTGCTCCATGGAGTGAATGACGGAGCCGGATCCGAGGAAGAGGCACGCTTTGAAGAAGGCGTGGGTGAGGACGTGGAAGATGGCGACGAAGAACGCCCCGACGCCGGCGGCCATGAACATGTATCCCAGCTGCGACACCGTTGAATACGCCAGCACCTTTTTGATGTCGTTCTGCGTAATGGCTATCGTAGCGGCCATAATCGCCGTGAGGGCACCAACGACGGCGATGATCATCATGACCACCTCCGTTTCGAGAACGATCGGAGACATCCGGGCGAGCAGATAGAGTCCGCTGGTCACCATCGTCGCCGCATGGATGAGGGCGGACACGGGCGTCGGCCCGGCCATCGCGTCCGGAAGCCACACGAAAAGCGGGATTTGCGCTGATTTCCCGGTCGCTCCGATGAAGAGCAGCAGGACGATGTAGTCGATCGTTTCGGCGGAAAGGACCGACGCAGCATCGGTGAGGAGGACGTCGAAGCTGAGGCTCCCGAGTTCGCTGAAGATCAGGAACATCGCCATGAGGAAGGCGAAATCGCCGATCCGGTTGACGATGAACGCCTTGTTTGCGGCGGCGCTGTTCTTAAGATCCGTGTACCAGAACCCGATCAGAAGGTAGGAGCAGAGCCCGACGCCCTCCCATCCCAGAAACAGCACGACGAGGTTGTTCGCCAGTACCAGGTTGAGCATGGCGAAGATGAAGAGGTTCAGGTAGGCGAAAAACCGCCAGAACCCCGGGTCGCCGTGCATATAGCCGGCCGAGTAGAGGTGAATGACCCCGCCGACGCCGGTCACGATCAGCGTCATGATGAGGGAGAGCTCATCGATCCGGTACGCAAAATCCACCGACAGCTCGGCGGCCTCCATCCAGGTGAAGTAACTGACCGTCACCGGGTCGCCTCCGTAGCTGACGAACAGGTATACGGCGATGGCGAAAGGGATCACCACCACCGACGTACCGATCGTTCCGATGAGACCCTCCCGCCTGCGCAATGCCGGCATGAAGAGCGGCAGAACGCCGAGGAGAACGGCCCCTGCGAGGGGCAGGAGCAGAATGAGGCGAACGAGGAGATCGTGACTCATGGACGAAGCCGAGTGACGAGTACGTGAGGAGGAGAGGCCCGACCGGGGGGCAGGATGCTGGAAGCGCTGGCGCTGCCGGTCAATCCGCCGGTTGCGCACCCGCTCGGATCGCGGGCATACGGAACGCTGCGGCGAAAGCGACGGACGCCGAAAGACCCGCTATGCGCGTCAGAACTTGAAGAGGTTGATCTCGGTGATGTCAACCGTCAGCTTACGCCGGAAGATGGCGATCACGATCGCGAGCCCGACGGCAGCCTCTGCCGCGGCCACGGCGATGGTAAAGAACACCAGCAGCTGCCCGTCGGCGTCCCCCATGGACTGGCTCAGCGCCACGAGCGTGAGGTTGACCGCGTTGAGCATCAGCTCGACGGACATCAGCAGGACGATCGCGTTTCGCTTGAGCAGGACGCCAAGCGTCCCAATCGAGAAAAGAACGGCGCTGAGGCCGAGGTACCAGTTCAGGGCGACTTCCATCGCGGGAGGGGTTGGTCTGCGGTTAACGGCGGCGCATCGAGAGGTCGGCACGCCGTCCGGCGGGTACGGGACGGCAGTGCTCGGTCGGGCGCCGGCTTATTTGAAGCGTTTCTGCGCGAGCATGACAGCGCCCACGGTTGCGGCCAGCAGAAGCACTGCGGCCACCTCCACATGGAGCGCGTAGCGCGTGTACAGGGCGATGCCGAGCGTTTCGGCACTCCCCGTCTCGGCGCTCGCCCCCATCGCTTCCATCGGAAGGTCGAAGCCGCTCGCGATGACGTAGAGCAACTGGGACAGCACGACCACGCCGAGAACGAACCCGGCCACCATTCCCCAATCGATCTCCTCCAATTGTGGGAGGGCATCGAGGTTCAGCAACATGATCACAAAGAGGAACAGGACCATGATGGCGCCGGCGTACACCAGGATCTGAATGACGCCGATGAACGTCGCGTTCATCGTCAGATAAAGCCCGGCGACACAAAAGAGATTCAGCACGAGCCAGAGGGCGCTGTAGACCGGACTGCGCGCGACAAGCATCCCGATCGCAGCGACGACGGAAATCGTCGCCAGCAAAAAGAACATGAAAGGTGCAGCGGCCATGAGCCCGTGCGGCAAATCTGAGTGGTCGTGGGTGCAATAAACGATCCGAAAGGACACGCAAATGCGGCTCCGGCATGCGTTCGACCTGCCGTTCAAGATCAGGCGAACGATGCCGTTGCGCAGAAAGCCAAGATCGCGCCGCACCGGGAGCGCGAGCGTACCGCACCGCCGGACAGCCGCAATTTCGGGCGTCTTCCTCGTGCCCAGCCGCATCCGTCGGGCCGTTCAACCGGCCGTTTCACACGTCTCTGGGCATCGGATCGTACAGACGGCAAGGTAGCGAAGGGGCATGGCAGGGGCAACATTGAGGGGGGTTAAACCCGGATGAATACGGATGCCCGACAGACGGCCCCATGCTCAACCACGCTTCCCCGGGATTCTGCCCCACTTCGCAGCGTCAACCGGCCTCTTTTTCGCCCGTCCTCCTTCCCCGCTTGATAGCGATTTAACGTGGCACTCGGGGCGTGCATCCTTCACCGCTCCGGTCGTTCACTCAGCGCTCTTCGACTCGCCATTGCCGGGCGCAGGAACGGCATGCGTGACCGGGGCAGGCCCCATCTGGATCCCGTCTCCTTCGATGAGCATCTCCTTCTCAGCGATCGATACCTCCATCCCGTAAACCTCCCGAAACAGATCCGCCTCCCGATCCGCCGACCAGAGCTCCAGTTCGGGATCGCCCTGCGCATCCACCGCGATCGTGAGCGCCGTGTCGTCAACGTCGACCTCCAGCGCGATGACATTCTGGAAGTGGCTTCGATCCAGCCCTTCCGCAATCCGAAGGATGGAGGCAAGCTGTCGAACCCGCGACCGGTTCCGTTCACTGAGCTTACGGTATCGCTTATGCCGGTCCGCGTTGGGAAAGGCTTTTCGGTGGTAGCGAGCCGTGAGTGCGAGGATTTTCTTCTCGTCGGGCTGGAAACCCTGCAGATCCGCGTGCTGAATGAGATACCGGGAATGCTTGTGATGCCGCGAGTGGCTGATATGATATCCGATATCATGCAGTAGCGCCGCATATTCGAGCAGCTCAACGTCGGTCGCAGGCCCGCCGTATCGGTCGATGAGCGCGTCGAACAAGAATGTCGCCGTCGCCGCGACGTGCTGTGCGTGGCGTTCTTCCCACTCGAAGCGAAAGGCGATCTCGTGAACGCTCCGGCGGCGCACGTCCGTGAACGGCGCGAGCTTCCGGATCCGCGCGTAATTTTGCTGAATGAAGTGGTCCACCATCCCCTCGCGGAGTGCATTGGCGGACGTTTTAATCTGGCGCACGTCCGGCATGCCCTCGACCAGGACGTCCAGTAACAGTGCTCCGGCCCCGATCTGATCGACCCGCTTCGGGTCAATCGACGGATGGTCGATGCGGTCCTGTTCGTTGGATTCGACCACCCACCGGAGGGCGTCCCGGTAGGCGTCGACCTCGAGCGTTTGCTGAAAGACGGTCCGATCCTCGTCTCCGTGCGCTCCTGCGCACACTCGCGCCAGACTCTTCGCGGTACCGGAGGATCCAACCAGGCTCGTCACTCCCGCGGCGCGCGCCGCATCGAATACCGGCTCCAAAACGGACCGGTAGTGTTCACGCAGTGCCGAGACGTCGTCCGAGGACAGCGGATCCGTCGAGACGAAGCGTTCGGTCATCCGCGCCGCGCCGAGCTTGTAACTCTGCGCAAAAGATACCTCTCGGCCGTCGTAGACGATAAATTCAACGCTCCCGCCCCCGATATCGACGATGAGGCTGGGCTCGTGCATGTCGACCGCACGGCGCACGCCCAGGAAGATCAGCTCCGCCTCCTGAGCTCCGCTGATCGGGCGAATGCGCAGTCCAACCTCGCGCTTCACCTGTTCAATGAAATCACCGCCGTTCCTGGCCTCGCGAATCGCGCTGGTAGCGTAGGCAAGGAATTCGCGCGCGTCCCAGCCGGTCGCCAGCGTATGAATCCGGCGCAGCGCCTGCAGGCCGCGCTCCATCGCATCTTCCGGCAGGCGATTCGCCGACAGGCCCGATTGCCCCAATCGGACCATTTCCTTCATCCGGTCCACCACCTTGTACGAACCGTTCGGGTACGCGTCCACGATAACGGCGTGGAATGAGTTGGTCCCGAGGTCAATGACGCAGATGCGTACGGGCGAGGACGGGTGCCGCGTCTGATACGTCGTATCCGGCACGAGAAGGCAGGCGGCGCGCTGCACGGGGGGCATGGAAGGGTGTGGGGTCATCGGAGATATCGTTCATCTTCGACCGTCGGTCGCACCCAAGATACGGCGCGCACGGCGGAAAGACAGTGGAAGTGCACATACGATCAGACCGGACGTCCTGCACCTGACGCAGGGGTCTACACGACACCTCGCGCTTTTAGTTCGAGATACGTGTTAATCGTCTCGGTGGACAGGTTCTCGGGCCGGGTGTGGACCGCATAAATGCCGCGCTGTTCGAGTTCACGGATGATCTCTCGCTGCTCGTTGGCGAACTTCTCCGCGATCGTCTGGGCGTACACCTCTTCCATGGACTCTGCGTCGGCATTCAGCAGGGCATTCAGTTCCGTGTTTTCGAAAAAGATAACGACCAGCGTATGGTTGCGAGCGAGCGCCTGAAGGTATGGAAGCTGTCGTTCCAGCGACGTGCGGGCCACGAAGTTGGTGAACAGGAGCAGCAGCCCGCGTCCCCGAGTGTTGGTCCGGACGTAGGTCGTAAGGCGCCGGTAGTCCGACTCCAAAAAGTTTGTGTCGAGGTGATAGAGCGCTTCCTGGATCTGCCGCATCTGGGCATGTCTGCGCGCTGCGGGGACAACCGGCCCGATATCCTCGGAAAAACCAATGATCCCGGCCCGATCGTGCTTCATGATGGCGATGTTGGATAGCACGAGCGCCGCGTTGATGCTGTAATCCAGCAACGTCATGCCTTCGAACGGCATACGCATCACGCGACCGGCATTGATCACGCTGTAGACCGGCTGTGACCGCTCCTCGCGGTGCTGATTCACCATGAGATCGCCGCGGCGGGCCGAAGCATTCCAGTTGACTGTGCGGTAGTCGTCCCCGACGACGTACTCGCGGATGTGGTCGAACTCCATCGTGTGTCCGAGCCGGCGAACCTTCTTGACGCCGACCTCTCTCAGCCGATTGGATGCAGCCAGGAGGCTGTACTCCTGCATCTGAATGTAGGAGGGATACACCGGTACGGTCGTCTCCTCGGCGCAGCGAAAGCGTCGTTCCACAAGCCCAAGAGGCGTCCTGGCGAAGACGTTTACCACGCCGAACGCGTATTCCCCTCGATCGGTCGGGCGAACGCTGTATCGCACCGTCCGCTCTCCGCCCGGCGGGATCCGGACACGAATCGACATGTCCCGGACCTGAAGCTGGACGGGGAGTTCGTCGATGACCGTGAGACGCACCAGGAAGGGATAGGTGCTTCGGAGATGAACCGCGATCGGGTTTCGGTCGCCGTTCGAGAGGCGGTCGGCAACCGCCCGGTCACCGGTGACGCGACCGGTCAAGTAGAGGAGAATCAATTCAACGAGCACGACGCCGATTCCGATGAAAAGAATCGACTCGGCGAATGGACGAACAACCGGAACGAAAAAAGCGAGCACGTACATCGCGACTAGACTCGCAAGCACACCGTAAAATGTTGGCGTTACGTAGAAAGACAGTAACGCATCACGGACCGACCTCCAGATGCGGGAATAAGACGACACGTGAGGCATTCGATTCGGACGGTGAGAACGAACGGATAGAAACGAGTAGCACGGAGCCCTACGGACGCTCGTTCGCATCATCGCCGGCCATGCGGCGGTAATCTTCCAGCAGGGAAATGAAGCCGGCGCGATAGCCGTCCACGTCATCTCCTCTCCCCTCCTCGGCCAGCCGGCGCACATCGGCAAGCGTGAGGGTACCGGCATACTCCGAGTCGCGGAGCAACATGCCGAATCCGGCCACCGCCGCTGCAAACTGAAAGTCCGTCGACACTCCGGCGCGTTCTTCCGGAACAAGCGCTTCAGCCATCAGCCGGCTGGAGTCGGAATCGGGTTGCTTGTAGCGAAGGCTTAGTGTCAGCCATTCGTCACTGGACGCTCGATCACTCTCGGTCCGGTTCTGATACTTAAGCTGCCCGCGACCGGCCACATCTCCGTCCGCACCGGGCGGGACCAGTTCGTACAGCGCCGTGACGTGATGACCCGCTCCGAGATCACCGGCGTCCTTCGTGTCGTCGGCGAAGTCCTCGTTGTTCAAGCGACGGTTTTCGTACCCGATGAGGCGATACGCGCCCACGTGACGCGGATTGAATTCAACCTGTAGCTTCACGTCCTTTGCGATGGTTTGCAGCGTCCCACCGAGCTCGCTCACGAGCACCTTTCGCGCCTCGAGCGCGGAGTCGATATAGTGATAAGTACCATTCCCGTGATTGGCCATTTGCTCCATCTTGCTGTCCTGCAGGTTGCCGGTGCCGAACCCCAGAACCGTGAGGAAGACGCCGGTTTCGCGCTTCTCTTCGACGAGACGGATCATCTCCGCGTCGCTGGACGGACCCACGTTGAAGTCGCCGTCTGTTGCCAGGATCACTCGGTTGATGCCGTCGGGGTCCATGTGCGTTTCTGCCATCGCGTACGCGGCCTCCATGCCGGCGCGACCGGCCGTCGATCCGCCCGCTCGCAACTCGTTGATCGCCCCCAGAATCTCCTCCTTTTCGCTTCCCGACGTGGGTTCAAGCACGGTGCCGCTTGCACCTGCGTACACGACGATGGCCACGTGATCCTGGGGGCGCAGTTGCTCGGTCAGAAGCTGGAAGGCGTTCTTAAGAAGCGGCAATTTGTTAGGCCGCTGCATGGATCCGGACACGTCGAGTAGAAAGACCAGATTGCTGGGCGGACGCTCCGACGCGGAAACTTCTTTTCCCTGAATGCCGATGCGGAGGAGCGAATGATCCTCGGCCCACGGTGCGGTCGCCGTTTCCATCGTCACCGCGAACGGCTGATCGCTATTCGCCGCCGGTGCCGGGTCGTCGTAAGAAAAGTAATTGAGCAGTTCTTCGATGCGAATCGCATCGACGGGTGGCGTTTCCCCTTCCCGGATGAAGCGGCGAAGGTTGCTGTACGCCGCCCCATCCACATCGATCGCGAACGTAGACAGGGGCGCGTCCGTGACGCGTCGAAAGCCGGTTTCCTCGATGCGGGCGTATCCCTCGCGGTCGACGGGCGGAGCATATCGACCCATGGGCGCAGGCATCGCCACCCAACCATTCCGCTGTCCCCGCGCCTGCGACTCCTGTCCCATCGCGGTAACGACAACCTCTTCGAGGCCCTCCGTCTGCGGCGACAGCGCAAAGTCGACCACTGCCCCGGTCGAGTCCGTCAACGTTACCTCCGTCGCTCCCGATCGGTATCCCACAAAGTTGGCGGTCACGCGGACGGTGCCCGGGCGTACGCTTGAAATCTGAAACCGACCGTCCTTATTGGCCGCTGCCCCGATCCCGCGCTCCGGAACGACCACGTTCGCCCCCTTCAGCACGTCGCCGTTGCTCGCGTCCACGACCGTTCCCTTGATGACGCCGGCCGGAGCTCGACGCTCCACATCCGCCGACGACGGTGGCGAGGCGTCCTCCAGGGACTTCTGCCCGGAACAGCCCACGAGGAGGGCGACGGAGAGAAGAAGAGCCGGAACGCTTGGGTGGAGACGGGACATGGTACTGAGGGCATCTGAGAAAGAATCGGTCGCGGCGCGCACGAAGGAAACGCAAGTGGAGGTGCGATTCGCATGGACGACGGGTTAGCGCGGGACGTCGACCTCGTCCAGGATGCGCCGAATCACTTCATCGGTGGTGCGGCCCTCCATCTCCTGCTCCGGTGTCAGCATCAGACGATGTCGTAGGGCTGCCGGCGCGATGGCCTGGACATCGTCGGGCGACACGAAGTCTCGGCCCCGAAGCATCGCGAACGCTTTTCCAGCATTGAGAATCGCGACCGACGCGCGGGGAGACGCGCCGAGCGACAGCATCCGGTGCTCCCGAGTCCGGTGCGTGACCTCTGCGATGTACCGCATAAGGTCCGGCTCCACGTGTACTTCACGGACCAGGGCGCGATACCGCAGGAGGGACTCAGCCTCGAGCACCGGTTCGACCTGTTCGATGGCGTCGGGACCTCGACCGGCGTGATGCCCCCGCAAAATGTCGATTTCTTCCTCCAGATTCGGATAATCGACCTGAATTTTGAACAGGAACCGGTCCAGCTGGGCTTCGGGCAGACGGTAGGTACCCTCGTGCTCCAGCGGGTTCTGAGTGGCAAACACGACGAACGGCGCATCCAGCGGCCACGTCGTACCGTCGGCACTTACCTGACGCTCCTCCATCACCTCGAAGAGCGCCGCCTGCGTCTTCGCCGGCGCACGATTGATCTCGTCGATCAGCACCACATTGGAGAAGATCGGGCCTTTGCGAAAGGCGAACTCGGTGGTCTTCGGGTTAAAGACGGAGGTCCCGAGCACGTCGCTCGGCATCAGGTCGGGCGTAAACTGGATGCGGGTAAAGTCGACGTCCAGGGCTCGCGCGATGAGTCGGGCCGTAAGCGTCTTCGCCACCCCGGGCACGCCTTCGATGAGCACATGACCGTTTGCAAGAAGCGCCGTCAAGAACAGGTCGACCATTCCCGTCTGTCCGACCAGTATCGTCCCAATCGCGTCCCGGATCCGGTCGACCGCGGCGGATAGATCCGTCGCGTCGATGCGAGACGATGGCGGCGCGCCATCGAGCGAGGATTCGTTCGGAGAAGGGGACTCTGACGACATGGTGGGCATCGGAAAAGGGTGCGAGGGGGGCAGCGGTGCTTGCGATTCCGGTCTGACTACCGATTGGATTGCCGGTACAAACGGTTGATGGTATTGACGAGCGTTCTGAGGTTGCGGTCGTCCAGGTCAGTGGCGTCGCGGGCGTCCCGAACCGACTGGAGGGCGGCATCAATTACCTCTCCGGGCGCACCGGACCGTCGACCCAGCGATTCGGCGACCGACGACCCGTCGTCCAGGGTGATTCCGAGGTGCGTTCGCAGATAGGTTTCGAAGTGTCGAATTTTGCGCTGCGCCAGGTCCGCGTTGCGACCCTCCCGGTGGTACATCTCACCGACGGTTCGCACGAAGCTGAGTGTATCGTTTTCCGGTGGATTTATCGTCGGAACAGCCCGCTGCCGTCGACGAACGCTCACGGTCAGCAGGAAAACGAGTCCGAGGAGAACGATGTGGACGGCGCGCCGCAGGTTGGGATCGCTCATCACAAATCGGAGCGGCGTGGCGGCCTCGGAGACCAGCGGCTTGTGCCGGGTGTCCCAGTAAACTGTTGACGCATCGATTGGAATGTACGAAAGCACCACATATGCGGCCGATGCACTCATGGCGTCTACCAGAGCTACATTCGTAAACATGCGTGGGCTCGTGGAGAGGACGACGGCACCCTTACCCACACGTGTTCGGACCACCACGGCCTCGCTGGCGGCATCAGGGTCATCGGTCGATGGTTTCATCGCGAGCACCTCGGTGCGGGACGAGTCGATGCTCGTAAAATAGCGTTCAGCGGTCGCCCGCCGGACGGGCCGCTCCTGATCGTCCTTCGGCAGGTCTCGGAATGACAGCGCACTGTAGGCGGCCGTATCCGCTCGAACCCCGAGGGTCGGCACCTCCAGCGGAGCGCCGACTTCCAGGTTTAGCGTGTCTGCAAACAAGCCACCGTACGCGTGTGCGGAAACCCACACGGTGTTGCCACGGCGAGCGTAGGACAGAAGCCGATTCGCCTCGGCGTCATCCGGGTCGAACCGGTCCGTAATAAGCAGGTAGGCCGTTCCGCGTGCTGTTGTGTCCTGCATCAACTTGAGGTACGGCGAGCGGTCAACGCGCTCAATCCCCGACGCCGGCACAACCGAATCCAGGGTCTCAAACAGGATTTTACTTCCATAGGGTTGACTGTCGTCCGCCTCGAACGTCTCGGTCCAGTCTACCGGCTCAGGGATCCACGCACGGACGGCAATCAAAACGACGAGCGATAAGCCGGCGAACCAGGCAAGTCGGTTTTCAAATCGTGTCATGACCCCTCCCCTCCCGCCGATGGGGCAGGTTGCGGTGTCGGGCCGGACTGCTGCTCGAAGTTGGATCGCTCCATCTTCGCCTTCTCCGTCACTTCGAGGATCGGCCTGCGGTACCGTTCGAAGTCCGCGCGGCGGACCGGGATGTCCCCGTACCAAACAACGTCGAAGATGTGGGTTGCCCGCTGAAACGTATCTCCGAGCGGCGTTGCGTGCAGGGTGCGCTCGTACTGCGCATTCGTACGCTCCGGGACCCACCGAATCCAGCCGTTGCTATCCAGCACCTGGAGCGCACGGAGATACATAAGGCGCAGGGTCAAGCGATAGGCCTCATCCTCGGTGGCCTGCCTGATGAGTGCGTCAAAATCGACGTCCGGCACCTTCTCGTCCAGGTCTTCGTGGTCATACCGCGGGGCGTCGTCCGGCCGCCTGGAAGCGCTCGATTCCATCCGAAGCAGGGTCAGAAAACCGTACACGATGACGCAGACCATTGCGAAATGAAGCGCGTATTTCGAGCCGACTACCCCCATTCCGGTCTGTAGCACATCGATCATCCGCCAGATCAGTCGCTCCAGAAACCCGCTTCCCTCATCCGGCTCCTTCTTCACGTACGAATACGCCTCGTCTGCACGATAGCGGGCGAGGCGTTCGTCCGGCGGCATGCGAACGACAAGATCGTCCGACGGCTCCGACGTCGTATCCGGGACCGCGCCGAGAGCGTACGTTACGGCTGCTGTCGTGGGGCTCAAGAGCAGGCACATCGCAAGCACGAGGCACCCGCGCCAAGCGAGACGTGATAGCCGGCGAAGTGAAAACGGGGAAGAAGGCACGACGAGGGCCATATTCAGGAGAAGCGGCGAAGCCGGAGGGAGAATCACGTGGCATCGGTATCCGATCGTCGCCACCGATCGGGACCGCTATCGCCATCATCTTCCTCGCCCAGGTGCGGGGGCTCGAGGGACCCCTTATCTTGGGCTTCCACCGGAGGGTCCGTTTCGGTATGTACCTCCGTGTCTTCACGCCGACGATCGGGGGCATTTGCAGAGGAGACGGGATCCGGGACGCCCGCCCGATCGGCCATTTCTTCGACGCGCTGCCGGAGCCCGGCATGCTCCCTCCGTT
The DNA here is from genome assembly GCF_051155795.1 of Longibacter sp. NCBI lineage: Bacteria > Pseudomonadati > Rhodothermota > Rhodothermia > Rhodothermales > Salisaetaceae > Longibacter > Longibacter sp. Next base: position 39,987 of record NZ_DAXETW010000037.1, on the reverse strand, counting down.
CAACGAGATTGAAGTACTGGAAGGACATCGCAATGATCGTGATCATCAACAGGGCAACGCCGACCAAAACTAGCACGGCGTAAAACGCGCCTACGGCAACAGCGATGCTCTGGGATGTGGTTTCGTCGCCCCACGCAAAAAATGCGGCGATGAAGGAGGCAACACCTGCAGGAAGCGATGCACCCGCAGCCAGGATCTGCGCGAGGAAATTCGCGATCAGGTACACGCCCAGAGACTGCCAGAAGTGATCTCTCAGCAGTTCACGCGATCGCTGGAACGCCGACCATCCGCTTTTTTGTTCGAACACGCAGACCGAGTAGGTGATGGTGAATACGGTTTGCGCGTACAACGCCCACGCGAGGTAGACGATCGGACCGAGACACGGAATCAGCTGGAGGGGATACGGCAGTACGAGAGCGAAAAACACCATTACAGCGATGAGAAGGAGTGTCGGCCCATGCGTTTTCATCTCGCCCCACACGTCGTCGAGCGCAATCGCGCCGGGCCCATGCTCGTCGTAGAGCCTGACAATGCTCACGGTCGCGACGGTTAACAGGAACCCGGCGACGGTCGTCACGACCAGGACGATCGCCCCCGCACCAATCATTCCCAAGATGTACCCGCTTGACAAATCCTGCAGGATGCGGTCTGCGTTCGATATGTCCAGCGATACCGTCAGAAAAAGGCCCGCAGCGAGGCTCAAAAACGCGACCGGACCGACAATGAAGGCGAGCGTCTTCGCGATGATGCGAACGTTTGCCCGTATAAATCCGAACGTCGCGTTGATGACGTCGGTGAGCGAGCGCTTCTGGCGAAGCTCAATATGTGATTCAGACATAAAAGGCCGAGGGGGAGCGGGGGGTACGCAAATCCAGCAATCCGTATTTATCCGCTGTGAACGCGGGAGACGGCGGCTCCTACGGGAGCCAGATCCTCTTTTGATGGCGCGGGGCCCGGGCGATTACGGTTGGACGGTGCATTATCGAGGACACAGAACGGTAGGACGACGAAGTAGCCGATGATGGCTGTTGCCGACGAAACGATGATCATGAGGCTCAACGCCACGGGCATGTCGGTCAGTCGGGTGACAAACCCTTCCAGAAACGCAGCCACGACGAAAACCGGTACGAGCCCCATGAGAATGATGGCGCCCTTCCGTGCACCGCGCACAAACGATTCGCGGCGCGTCTGCGTCCCGGGAAACAAAAATCCATTCCCGAGCACCAGGCCCGCGGCCCCGGCAATGACGATGGCGGACAGTTCAAGCGTTCCGTGGATGTAGACCACGAGGAGACTGTCGAACAGAAGGTCGTGTTTAACAAACAGGTGGTGAAAGGCGCCAATCATAATCCCATTCGTAAACAGAATGTATCCAGTCCCGACCGAAAAGAGCAGGCCGCTCGCGAATGCCATTATGGACACCCGGATGTTGTTGAGCGCGATGCCCAAAAACATATCTATCTGATGCATCTTCTTGTAGACCGCCATCGGATCGCCTGACTGGATGTTAGCCAGCGTGGCGTTGACGTATGAATCACCGAGGATGAGACGGGCAAAACCCGGGTCATACGCAGACGAGAGAATTCCGATGGCAATCGCACTGAGAAAGACGATGAGCGAGACGATCAACTCGGTGTTCGCGCCGGCGACGGCCCTCGGTACATCTTGAAGCCAGAAGCGGCGATACCGGCCTCGCTGAACCGGTTTTGTCCTGTAAATCCGCTGGTGAACACCGGTAGACAATTCGTTCAAGTACGCAGTCGTTCTGCTATCCGGATAATACGTCTGTGCAAACGCCAGATCGTCGGTCAACCGAAGATACAAGTCCGCCAGTTCGTCCGGATCCGCCGTTTTCCCCTCGAGGATCTGCTCAAATTCTTTCCACGTGTCCGCATTTTCTCGGACAAAGGCAACCTCACGCATCTACGTCTGACTGTACGTTGGCGGGGGCGACGGGGCCAGGCCGGCTGTCGCGTCGGGTCGACAATACTCGACTGGGATGATTCAATCTCAATCTGCAGTAATGTAGACGAAAGGAACAACGATTCCCAACCCAAGGACTAAGTTCACAAAAGTGGAGCTTTAGCCATCCTAACTCGTTGGTTTCCCGGCTAATATGTCTGATGATATTTCTCCGTCATGCAAAACGTTGATGTCCAGACCGCTCAGAACGTATCTCTGAGCGTAGAACTCGCAGGCGTCGGATCGCGATTCTTCGCCTCTATCATCGATTACGCGACGCTGGCGGCGTACCTAATTACTGCGGCACCGATCGCGGGCTTCCTTTTCGGGATGTCCGCGAGCGTACAGGTGCTCGTGGCCTTCCCCGCACTCGTTTACTTTCTTGCCGCGGAGGCGCTGTACGACGGACAGACTGTCGGCAAACATGTCATGGGCATCCGTGTGCGAAATCTGGACGGTACGGCACCGAGCCCTGGCGCGTACGTCATTCGCTGGCTTCTCCGGCCGTTCGACATTCTGATGACAACCGGCTTCGTCGGCTTTGTCTCCATCGTTGTCACGCAACACGGACAACGCCTTGGAGATCTCGCCGCGGGAACGACAGTCGTTCGCCAGCGGAAGGAGACGGAGATCCGGGACCTGGCTTACCTGGAAACGCCCGAGGACCACGAAGTGACGTACCCGCAGGTGGCGGTGCTAACAGACAGCGACATCCAAATCGCACGGGACGTACTGAACACGCTCGTCGAAGAGGGGCGCTCTCTGCATACGAAAACGCTGGGTTCACGAACACAGGAGGTGCTCGCCCACGTGATGAACGTCCAGCCGTCCGAGAGTCCGATGGACTTCTTGCGTACCATCGTCGAAGACTACAACGACGTGCACGGAGGCGGCGCGGCGATGTGAACGTTCTTCCGTTTCACGACCTCCCCTTCTCCCCCTTCTGCCACGGGCAAGGGGCGTAAAGAAACGGCAGCCCGGGTGGGTCCCGCGGGCTGCCGTTGGTCATGTATCAGGTCGTGGTGAACCTTATTCCTGCATGCGGACCACATCGCCCCGCTCAAACCCGGAGCCGGAGACGATGGAACAGCGGGAGGCTTTCCCGTTGCCGACGGAGTTGTCCTCTACCCGGATCGTACCGATCTGCTTCTCTACGGCACCGAGTTCGATGCCCGTGTCGGGGTCCACGAGTTTCTCACCGGCGCGCTTCACGATGAAGGTCTGACCCACTTCCACGCCGCTGGCGGACCCGGCGTTAATAAAAACGTTTCCGCCCTGGGAAGTGACCACACTGGCACCCCATTTAATATTGCCCGAGTTACCGTCGATCAACCCGACGATCTCATCGATAGCGTCGCGAGTGGCTTCTCCGACCAGCGACTCGTCGAACTCGCTCTGAGAGCCGAAGTCGATCTTATCGGTGTCCACACTCAGACCGCGCTTGCTTTCTTCTTTCCGGACGCTTTCGGCGGCCATGATTTCACCGGTGGTCGCGTCGACCATGCGAACGTCGGTTGCGACGACAGCGGTCGTGCTGTTGATGCCGACGCCGAATCGTCGTGTCCGGCCGCCCGTCGACCGCTCCTTGTAGCCAAACTCGGTGATCGCACCAAAGATCACGATCTCGGCACCAAGCATTTTCCCGGCCTGCGCTGCTGACTGAGCGGTCACGATGCCCTGTTGGCCGAGATCCTGCTCCTCCAGGACCTGATTGATCTCCGTGCGCTCGAGCACGGTGTACCGGTCCGACTTCACGAGTTCCGTGATGAGCATGTCGGACATGCCCTCCCCGGCCGTCTTCGTTCCGCCCCAGGAGTACCCAGCGTCGGTTTTGTCGTCAAACGACAGGACGGCGACGCGTTTCTTGAGTTGCTGAGCCTCGACCGGAACGGCGAGAATACAGGCGAGAAGCAGAGCGAATCCGGTGGCGTAGGTAATACGAGAGAGGGAAACCATGGGTTGTACGGGAGGGTGGGGAATCTCAGGTACAGGAGAGGCAGACACGATTACATGCCGGACTGCTCGTCCGCCGCGACCGGGCGGACGCACGCGCTGTGCCTCTATTCTACGATAGCGCAAACCTTTCATGCAACCGGACACGCCGCCTTGTTCTTCGGTCGGACGGCGCGTCCGGCGCCTGCATGCCTCATATGCAGGTCGCGTTGTGCTACCAGAAGTAGAGGATTGTCATGAGCATGACGCCCGTCAGCGCACAGGACTGGTAGCGAATGTCTTCGTACCAGGGGCGATCGAGTCGGAGCAGATCCTTCTTGAAGACCTCTTGCGTGAAGGTGTAGTCGGCTATCGCCTCCGGGTCGGGGGCCGGCGTCATAAGGCTCCCGATGGCAAGCACGACGCCGCCAAAGACGAACATCGCGATCGCCATGTACGTGTAGTGCGGCTCCGGAAAGCCCCACGTCCCCCACAGGCCCATCACCTCCTTCGTGAGGAACGCCGACACGCCCACGACCAGCCCGAGGACGATCGCCGCAAACGATCCGGTGCCGTTTGCCCGCTTCCAGAAGAGGCCAATGATATACACCGCAACGATCGGTGGCGTCACGTAGGCAAGAACGCTCTGGAAGTACTCGAACAGGTTTTCGAAGGATGCGATGGACGGGGCGTAGATAGCGCCGACAACCATCGCAAACGCTGTAAACGCACGTCCCACGCGGACGAGCGAGTCGTCCCCGATGGATGGACGCGCCTCCTTCACAAAGTCGATGCTGACCAGCGTCGCCGCCGCGTTTAGGGCAGAGTCCAGGCTTGACATGATGGCTGCAATCAGGGCCGTCAGGATCAGCCCCCGAAAGCCGACCGGCAGCAACTCGGCTGCAAGCGTCGGGAACGCCATGTCCGGATTATCCAGGCCCGGGAAGAGAATGATCGCGAAGACGCCCGGCAGGATCATGATGAAGAGGTTCGGGATCTTCAGCAAGCCGGCGAACAGGGCTCCTTTTCGTCCCTGGTCGAGATCGCGTGCGCCCAGCGTTCGCTGAACGACAAATTGGTTGAGCGTCCAGTAGTAAAACCCGAGGAGAACCACGCCGAAGATGCCGGGCCACGGTAGAAAGTCATCACCGGTCGGCATAATGAGACTCGTGTTGTCGGCAGACAGCCGGCTCATCATCTCGTCCCAGCCGCCGACTTTCTCCAAGCCGAAGAAGAAAATCGCCGACGCGCCAATGACGAGCAGGATGGCCTGTACGGTATCGGTGACGACAACTGCTTCGAGTCCGCCGAGAATTGTATATACGCCAGCGACGACCGCGAGAACGGCAACGGCGGTCCAGAGCGTGAAGCCCGGTATGACGTTCGCGATGACGAGACCGCCCGCGTACAGCGCACCGGCGGTGTCGATGAACATAATCGCAAGCACCGTAAACAGCGAATAGGCGACCCGCGATCGTTTGTCGTACCGACTGGTGAGAAACTGCGGGATCGTGTAAATGCCGGCGCGCAAAAACGCCGGAAGCATGAACAGTGCGAAGAAGATCAGGACGATCGCCGCCGTCCATTCATAGTTGAAAACAACCACGCCATTGCTGTACGACGCGCCCATCAGGCCGACAAAGCTCGACCCGGACATGTTGGAAGCAAAGAGCGAAAAGCCGATCAGGTACCAAGGCAGATTCCGGCCCGCGAGAAAGTAGTCGTCGGCGCTCTCATGCCCGCGGCTTACATATAGGCCATGCGCGATTACGCCGATGAAATACACGACGATGATGGCGTAGTCGATCCGTTCAAGACTGAAGGTCCCTTCTTGCATGGACTGGATGCGTCGAGGAGAAAGAGGCGAGGGCTTCGGCGTAACGTAGCAACCACATGCCACAGGAAGGGTCGCCTGCGGCGGCACGGAGGCAGTGGGACGATTAATTCATAGAAGCTCGTAGGCCAACATCAGGGAAACATGCGCACTTGATGTGCGAGATGGATCAGGAGGAGAAGCCTCGCACCTCGTCCGTTCCACGCATACCGCTCTTGCCGGAAGGATCGACTGGAAATGAAGATGGCACATCTATTTGATTATCAACGGTTTACGCTATCTTTCCATGTCCTGTAGAAGGGGTGGTTGACTATCAAATCGTTGTCCACTACATCCTGATATGCGTTCACATGATGTTAACCATATCGAGCCGTTACAACATGCAACGGCTTCCCACGGCGCATTTCACGAGATGGTAGCGCTTCCAGACCAAAAAGTGCCCACCGGCTTCGTGCTTTGCTCATTTCTGTGATCGCTCTGGACCGGCTTCCGATTCTCAATTGCCGTACATCGCTTTCTTCACATACCTCCGATTCCCATGAACCATTATAGATACTCCTCTTATCGGGGTCATGCAGGGCGTGAGGGCCTCGCATGGCGTCTCGTCTTGACCCTGTTTCTCGCCAGTGCGATCGTTCTCTTCCTCCCGTCCTCTGCCACCGCCCAGGACACCGGTACGATCGAGGGAACCGTCGTCGACGGCGAAGGATCGCCGCTCCCGGGAGCACAGATCTCCATCGTCGGAACCCAGCGCGGCAGCGTGGCCGACGCCACCGGCGCCTACACCATCGCCAGCGTCCCGTCGGGCGAGTACACGCTCCGCGCCCAGTTCGTCGGGTACACGCGTGCGGAACGACAGGTGGAGGTCTCGGCCGGTGAAACCACCACGGCCGACTTTGTCCTGCAGTCGGACCTCCTGCAGATGGGCGAAGCGGTGGTGACGGCGTCGTTCAACCCGAAGGAAAAGATCGAGTCGAGCGTGGCCGTTACGACACTCTCGGCCGAAGATATCGAGGCAAACGCACCGAAGAGCACCGCCGACCTGCTGAAGGCCATCCCGGGATTCTACGTGGAAAGCTCCGGCGGCGAGGGGGGCAACAATCTCTTCGCTCGCGGCATCCCGGCCGACGGCTCCTTCCGGTACGTTGCGATGCAGCACAACGGCATGCCCGTGTTCGATTCGCCAGAACTGGCCTTCACGAACGTTGACCTTCTCTTTCGCGTGGATGAAACCGTGCAGCGTATGGAGGGCGTCCGTGGTGGAACGGCCTCGGTCTTCGCCTCGAACGCCCCCGGGGGCATCGTCAACTTCGTCAGCAAGACCGGCGGCAGTGAGCTCGGCGGCCTGGTGAAAGTGACCGGCGCCACGCGCGGCAAGATCCGAACGGACCTGAATCTCGGCGGTCCCATCGGGGACGACTGGCGCTTTAACGTTGGCGGCTTTTACCGCTACGATGAAGGCGTTCGCGATCCCGGCTTTCCCGGAAACAAGGGCGGACAGATCAACGCGAACGTGACGCGCCTTCTTGAGAACGGGTACTTCCGCGTTCACGGCCGCTACCTGAACGATCAGAACGTGTTCTACCTCCCCATCCCGCTGCAGAATCCGGACGATCCGGAAGGGATCTCGGGCTTTGATCCGAACTACGGGACGATGACGACACGCGATGCCGGCCTCATCCGCGTGCCGAGCCCGGACGGTCAGGGACGCGTCTCTCGTGACCTGACGCAGGGAATGAACCCGGTTCTTGGATCGCTCCAGGCCGAGCTCTTCTTCGAGCTGGATAACGGCGTCACCATCGAGAACAAGTCGATGGCGATGCAAGCCGACGTCACCTTCAACGCGGTCTTCTCGACCAGTAATCCGTTCGATGCCGTGACGTACGCCGAGGAGCTCGCGACCGACGTCGGCGCGTCAGACTACAGCTACGGATATGCGTACGACGACGCCACCTTCAATCCTGCTAACGCCAACGGGAACGGTCTCGTCGCGGAGGCCGGCTGGTGGCACGTCGACAAGCCGCTCTCTAACTTTGCGAACGATTTCCGGGTCAACTACACGGCCGGGGACCATGCGCTGAGCGGCGGCATCTACCTCAGCACGTACCGGGCCGAAGAGCTCTGGCACTGGAACGACATGCTGCTGGAGGTCCGAGACCGCCCACGCCTCTTGAATCTGACGCTCGAAGATGCCGGTGGAAATCCCGTCGCAGAGGCCACGGAGAACGGCTTTCGTCGATACGGTACGCTGTACCGGCGCCATCAGGGGCAGGGTACGGCCATCGCCGCCTTCGCGGGCGACGAGTGGCAGGTCAGCGATAAGTTCCGCCTCGATCTGAGCGGGCGAATTGAACGCGGCACGTTCAGGGGAAACGTCGAAGGAGCAACCAACGTCGACCTTGACGGCGACAGTTCGACGCTGTTCGACAACAACTTCGCCACGGGCACCGACGCCGTGGATAACTACAGCTACCAGTTCGACGAGTGGTCGGCCTCAGTGGGCGCCAACTACGCCTTTTCGGAGCAGTTCGCCATATTCGGACGCGGATCGCGCGGTTTCAGGATGCCCGACTTCGACGAGTGGGCCGACGGTACCGTGGATGAAAAAGGAGAGGCCGAAGAGGTCTGGCAGGCCGAACTTGGCGTGAAGTACAACTCGCCGCGCCTGGCCATTTTCACCGCCGGATTCTTCAGCTCCCTGACGAACATTCCGTTTGCAGACGAGGTCGTTCTGGGGAATGAAATCGTACCGCTGGTTCGCTTTGCCGACTCCCGCACCATCGGTGTCGAGACGGAGATCATTTACCAGCAGGGCGGCTTCCGCACCAACCTGACGGCCACGATCCAGAACCCGGAGTACACCGGACTGGAGTTCGACGATCCGACCATTCTCGACCGCGTGCAGCAGGAACCGGGAGTGGATGCGAACGACTTCGACTTTGAAGGAAACCGCGTTCGACGCATCCCACAGTATATCGTGAACCTTCGCCCGTCGTACACCTTTGCCGATCGGTACCAGATCTTCGCCGCCGGCAAATACTACGGAGAGCGGTTCGTGGACGACGCCAACAACGTCACGCTGCCCGACTACTACGAGATCGATGCGGGTGCATCGGCGAGGGTTGGCAACGTGAAGGTGCGCGCCGTCGGTACCAACCTGACAAACACAATCGGCCTGACGGAAGGAAACCCGCGAGCCGGTCAGGTGGCTGCCGTGGAGCAGGACATCTACATGGCGCGCCCGATTCTCGGGCGTCGCGTGGAGCTGTCCATGACGTACACTTTTTAACCAGCCGACCGGATGAACCGGCCCGCAGTGGACGGTTCTGACGGCACAGCCTGCACCGGTTCGGCCCGTAAGCGGTCGGACCGGTGCTTTTTTGTGTGCACAAGCATTTCATATATTGACCTGCCTCGGAGCGTTCCCGCCGCCGCGGGTCGCAATCCGAAGGGTGTCGCTCTCCCCGTCCTTTCTGAAGCAGCCCTCGCCCATGCCTCAGTTTGAGCTTCAGTTCATCGATCTCGTCATGGTGGCCCTGTACATCCTGGTCATCGTGGGCATCGGCTTTTATTTCTCGCGACAGCAGAAGTCGACCGATGACTACTTCCTGGCGGGACGGTCGCTGACGTGGGGGTTGATCGGGTTCTCGTTGTACGCGTCGAACATGTCGACCAGCAGCCTGGTCGGGATGGCCGGGGAGGCCTATTCCACAGGAATCGCTGTCTTCAACTACGAATGGATGGCGGTCGTCGTCCTCATCATTTTTGCCCTCTTCTTCCTCCCCTTCTACCTCCGGTCGCAAATCTTTACGATGCCGGAGTTTCTGGAACGGCGCTTCGACGAGCGCTCTCGCTACTATTTTTCGGTGGTGACGGTCACGGGCAACATTCTCATTGACACGGCCGGGGCACTCTATGCCGGTGCCCTCGTCATCCAGCTGATCTATCCTGAGTTTCCGATGTGGCAGTCCGTGGTGATCCTGGCCGTTCTTTCCGGCCTCTACACCATCGCCGGCGGGCTGAAAGCTGTGGTTTACACGGACGCGATCCAGGCCGTGCTTCTATTAATGGCGTCCGTCGCCGTCTCGTGGATCGCGTGGGAGCAGGTCGGCTCATGGCAGGCTGTCAAGGACGTCACCCCGCCGGAGATGCTGAGTCTCATCCGCCCGGCCACTGATGACGTCCTGCCCTGGCCCGGGCTCCTGACGGGTGTGTTTCTGTTGGGATTCTATTTCTGGGGCACCAACCAGTTTATGGTTCAACGAACGCTGGGCGCGAAGGACCTGGACCACGGACGGTGGGGCGCGCTCTTTGCCGGACTCCTGAAAGTGCCGGTCATTTTCATCATGGTCCTGCCAGGAACGTTCGCCCGGGTCCTCTACTCGCCGGACACCTATCAGGCCCTCGCCGCCCGCCCGGACATGGTCTTCCCGACGATGCTGTTCGACCTGCTGCCGATCGGCGTCCGCGGACTCGTGCTCGCAGCGCTGGTGGCGGCCATCATGTCGAGTGTCGACTCCACGCTCAATTCGGCCTCCACGCTGGTTACGATGGACTTCATCAAGAAGCTGAGACCGGACGCGAGCAATAAAACCCTCGTCGTGACGGGACGCGTTACGACGTTCGTCTTCATGATGCTTGCCGCTGCGTGGGCACCCTTGATCCTGAATTTCCCCTCGCTGTGGCAGTACCTGCAGAATGTCCTCGCCTATCTGAGTCCACCCGTCGTCGCCTGTTTCGTGATGGGGCTCTTCTGGCCGAGGGCGAACCGGCACAGTGCGTTCGCAGGCTTGATCGTCGGCCACGCGGCGGCGATTGGCATGGCGGTGATGCAATACGGCTTCGGCCTGTTCACCATTCAATTTCTCTACATCCCGGCCATCCTCGTCAGCATCAGTGCCGTGACGATCTACCTCGTCAGTGTGATGGGCGAGGAGCCGGACCCCGAAAAAGTCGCCGAATACACCTGGACACCCGCTACCTTCCGAGAGGAGATCGCCCACGTAAACGGGCTTCCGTGGTACCAGAACTTCTTCGTTCAATCGGCTGTGCTGCTGGGCCTCATCGCCGTCGTCATCGCCATGTTCTGGTAGTCCTCCGTCGACGACTAGGCAGTCCCGGCCCCCTCTCAAGCCTCGAAATCTCTTGGGCCGGCCCCCAGGTGGGCTGCGCTGAGAACGATGGGCGCGGCGACGTTCTGAACGGCGGACTACGTACCGTTTGCGCGGGGTTGCAACGCCTCAAAACCCGCCATGATATCGAGCACCTCTTCGGTGACGGCCGTCTGCCGGCGGCGGTGAAAGCGCGCGGTCAACGACTGCAGGCGCTCGTCCACATTCGTCTCCGCGCGTTGCATTGCCGCGAGTCGACTGCTGTGCTCACTGGCCAGCGACTCGGCAAAGGCCCGGTGGAATGAAACGAAGAGGTACTCGCGCACGAGCGCAGCAAACAACGGCTGCCACTCCGTGCGGAAGGTGGGCAGCATCTTCGTCGGCCACGGTTGCCGCCGCAACCGCTGAAGCCAGTCCATGTCGAGCGGAAGAAGCTGGCGCGTACGGGTGTCATACGTCGCTCCCGTCGACGGCTCGTTGTAGAAAAGCAGCAGTTGGCTGATTCCCTCTTCCCGTCTCCACGCCTCGACGCGGAGCAATAGCTCTTCGACCCGTCGGGTGATTCCTTCGACGGACTCCGGGGTTTCCCCATGTGCATCCGGTCTCAGACCGTGTCGCTCCAGCGGTCCAGGGACGTAATCGCCCAGCGCGAGAAGGGTTACCCGCTGTGCTCGGAGATCGTCGATTTCTTGAGCCACATGCTGTCCAAGCTGCTCGTTAAAGCGACCACACATCCCCCACGTGGAGCCGATGACGATAATGCCCGCGGACGTCGGTCGCGACCCTACCCCTTCGCGAAGATCCGGTAGCCGCCGGCGTGCCCGTATCGCCGCACGCAACCCGAGTTGCACGGTCTCATCGTACGCCTCCAGTGCCTCAACCGCCCGCTCGCACTGCCGGATACTGGTCAGCGACAGCACCTTCATCGTGCGAACAACGGACCGCAGGCGCCGCGTACTGTGAATCTGCCGGCGTAGCGACTCAAGCGTTTCCATTTGCAACCTCCGGGTTCGACGGCATGGACTGAACGGCGGTTCGAGCGGCCTGGAGAAGCACATCCCGCGAGGCGTCATCCAGCGACTGCCCCTCATCGATCTGCAAGCAAACGTCCGGCACGTCCTCACGGACGGCTTTTCGAATGCGATTCTCAGCCTCCGGAATCTGTGATAGATCGAGCCCCTCGAACAGGCCGTTCGTCGTCGCCAGAAGGACCGCCACCTGCTCTGCCACCGGCAATGGAGCGTACTGCGACTGCTTCAGCACTTCTCGCACCCGCCGGCCGTGCTGAAGCGTACGATGAGTGTCTTCATCCAGCCGCGTACCGAAACGAGCGAAGTCCTCGAGCTCTTCGAATTGTGCATACGAGAGCCGCAGGGCGCCCGCCATCTGCCGGTACGCGGGCATCTGTGCCTTTCCTCCGACGCGTGACACGGATCGGCCCACGTCAACGGCCGGGAGGATTCCCTTTTGAAAGAGCGTCGGTGACAGATAGATTTGACCGTCCGTGATCGAAATGAGATTCGTGGGGATGTAAGCGGAAAGGTTTTGCGCCTCGGTTTCGACGACGGGGAGCGCCGTCAGCGACCCGCCGCCGTGATCCTCATCGAGGTGCGTGGCGCGCTCAAGAAGGCGCGAGTGGATGTAGAAGATGTCGCCGGGGAAGGCTTCGCGCCCGGGCGGGCGCCGGAGCAGAAGCGAGAGTTCGCGGTAGGCCCGTGCATGACGCGTGAGGTCGTCGTAGACGATGAGGACATCTCGTCCGGCCTCCATCCAAAACTCCGCGATGGTCGTAGCCGCGTAAGGCGCTACGAACTGCAGCCCCGGCGGCTCGTCCCCTCCGGCGACCACCACGGTCGTATACCGCATTGCTTCGTATTCTTGCAGGTCCGCGATGACCGATGCCACCGCTGCATTCCGCTGTCCGATCGCGCAGTAGACGCAGTAGACGCCGGTTTCCCGCTGATTTAGAATGGTGTCGACCGCGACGGCCGTTTTGCCGGTCTGACGGTCGCCAAGGATGAGTTCGCGTTGCCCGCGTCCCACGGGGATGAGGGCGTCGACAACCTTCAGCCCCGTCTGCAGCGGCGTTTCGACGGGCGCGCGATCCATGATAGCAGGCGCCTCGCGTTCGACAGGCCGGCGCCTCTCGGCCCGAATGGCGCCGCGATGATCAACCGGGCGGCCCAGCGCATCGACGACCCGGCCGAGCATCGCGTCCCCCACCGGTACGTCGAGAATTCGACCGGTTCGGTGGACTTTCATGCCGGCGTCGAGGTCCTCGCGTTCGTCGAGCAACACAACGCCGACCTCGCCCGCATCGAGATTCATGGCCATCCCGAGCCGCCCGTTGTCGAAACGCACAAGCTCTTCCGCTTGAACCGTCGGAAGGCCGGACACCCGGGCGATGCCCTCTCCAACGTAGGACACCCTGCCAATCTCCCGGAGTTCGAGCGTCGGCTCGGCCGCCTGACGTGTCCGGGCGACGGCATCGAACGCTAACTCTGCCAGCGACGCCAGGCCCATCGTACTGTTCATCCCCGGTTCATCTCTCATCCCGATCGAGCACCATTCATCTGATTTATCTGTGCCGAACTGACGCCATCGAGCCGATATCCGAGACGCCGGTGGGCAGGCGCTGATGGAGATCCGCCTCGAGCTGACGGAGCATCTCTTCCAGAAGCTGCTCGATGTACTGGTCGATCGTCCACCCGACCGTCCGGTTCGCTACTTGAACCTCGACGCCGAGCCCGAGCCCGGGATCCGTCACCGTCGACAACAATAGCTTGTGGCCGGCCCTCTTCTCCAGTACCTCCAACAGCCGTTTTCGCTGGTCACCGGAGAGTTCGCAGGCAGTACGGATCGTCACCTGTGCGTCGGCGTCCTCGAACGCATCGATGAGCTGTTTCACCATAGCATCTTCCGGATTCTGCAGGTGACCCAGAAAGACCGTCACAACCTGTTCCTCAAGATCCACGTTCGCCAGATCGTCCAGAATGCGTCGCGTGAGCTCGATCGTTTCTGTCACGGCCCGTTTGGAGACGACGTGCAAGAAGGCAGCGCGATCACGCTCGATGGCCTCTCTCCACTGCGCTTCAAGGTATTCAACATCCTCTCGGGCTCGAGCGAGAAGTTCATGGCGACGGGCCTCTGCATCCTCCTCCACCGCTTGCATACGTTCCGCCCGGCGAGCCTCAAACGCGGAGTGAAGTGATCGGTACTGCTCTGCCTCCTGCTCGGCTTCCTCCTGCTTCGATTCCGCCTCCGCGATACGATCCCGGATGGATGCTTGCCGGCGGTCCATGGCATCCAGGATGGGGCCGTAGAGGAACCGCTTCAAGAGACCGATCAGAATCAGGAAGTTGACGATCTGCGCCCCGAATGTAAACCAGTCGATCTGCACGATATCCGTTTGCCTCTATTAGACGGCCCATCACCCCGAACAAGGATTTCTCCCGCTCGGCCGTGTTCAGGGGGCAGCGTTCTGGATGACGAAATCCCAGAAGGGATTCGCGAACACGATGATGAGCGAGATCACGAAGCAATAAATCGCTGTAGATTCCACCATCGCAAGCCCGACGAACAGCGTCCGCGTGATCGTGTCGGCCTCATCCGGCTGCTGTGCCATAGCGTTCAGCGCTTCAGACAGGGCGCGTCCTTCACCGAGAGCCGGCCCAATGGAACCGATGGCAATGGTCAGTCCCGCAACAATGATCGAAACCGTTCCAACAAGGCTAATGCTGTCCATGGACTCCGATGTCGAAATTAAACGGCTGAGATAGGTTCTGCGTCCCCCGGCGCGGATTCCTCGCTATTCTGGTGGGCCCGTGCACCGGACGCGATGTAGACGAGCGCAAGCACGGCGAACACGTACGCCTGGATGACGCCGATCAGCAGACCGAATGCCTGCATAGCAACGGGAAAAAGAAGTGGAGCCAGACTGAGCAGAATGGCGACAATCAAGTTTCCACTCATCATATTCCCGAAGAGTCGGATGCCGAGCGCAACCGTTCGCGAGATTTCTCCGATGATCGTAAACGGCAACATGAGCGGCGTGGGCCGAATGTAGCGCTTGAAATAGGCTTTGAGTCCACGATTCATGATGCCGTAGACGGGGACCGCGACGAATACGCAGATCGCCAGCGCGATCGGCGTTGTCACCGACGCCGTGGGTGCGACAAACCCGGGCACGACGGCGAGGACGTTACACGTCACGATGAAGATAAAGAGCGTGCCGATGAACGGTAGATACCGCCTCGGGTGGCGAAGGCCGGTCGTCTCGATCTGCGTCAGAATCTGCCCAACAAGCACCTCCATTCCGTTCTGCCAGCGCGAGATGTCGGGCCCGACTGTCAGGTTGCGCGTGATGAGCCACGCCCCGACTCCGAGCAAGACGAGGACGATCCATGAGTAGACGAGGGTCGCGTTGACGGTGACGAATCGCCATTCCCAGTAAACGATTTGATCCGGACTGATCTCCATTGCGTCATCGACGGGATCGATCGGTGTCGGGCATACCGCGTGGACCGTGCGTCATCATCCCACCTGGCGCGAGGCGCGCGGGACGCGGCCCCATCGGCGTACGAGCACGACGCGAACCATCATGAAGCCGAGCAAGCACAGTCCGACAACCTCCAGGCGCGAGCCGAATGCGTAGGTGATGACGGCAAAGCCGGAAAGAACGACGGCTGCCCGTACCAAAAAGCTTCCAGCCAGCAAGTATCCTGGGTGGGAAACCTCATGTAACCGTGAGACTGTGAACCAGAGGCCGCCGAAGTACAGAAGCCCCAGCACGAGGCCAACAGTAAGGGCGAAAAGAAGCAGCAATACGTACGTCATATCGTTCGCAACGTGGCTTCATGTGGTGAACGGATGGTGTGCCTGTACGGACGATGACTTACCGGGGCATCGCCTTCGAAGCGTCGGATTGCTCCGTAAATATCCTCGTCTCGTTGTGCACGGTTATCTACGGTGCCGGCTTTCCTCACGGACCCAGTACCATGCCGTCATGCCGCCCAACGTGATGCCGAAGGCGAGCATCATGAGCGTCCAGGAAAACCGTGTCTCGTACCGGGCGTCGATCCAGATGCCAAGAGCCAGGCATAAGAGGGTCGGGATGGCGACAGACCACCCAACGAGCCCGAACATCCCCATGCCAAAGACAATCCCCGGCCGCTTTCGTTTTCGCGCGTCAGCCTTGCGCTGCTCCTTTTCGTGAATCGTCTGAGCAAAGTCTTCCTCCGTGTCTGGTTTCTCGCTCATGACCTGTCTCAGAGATAGACTGATGGACCTTGAATCGGCCGTTCACGCCATATCGTAGGCCGGATGGTGTCGCAGGCCGGACGGTACTCCGACAGCAATTGGGCTGTAGGCACGGTCCGCGGGATCAGCGAGGTGCTGTCGGTCAAGCGTCCGAGGGTCGACCGTCTAAGGCCCGACCGCCGGGAGGTCCGGAAGGTTGGATCGCCGACGGTTGTTCACCGAACAGGGTTTCACGCGATTACAGATCGATAAAACGTCGAATCACCTCCGACTCCAGTTTCGCGAGCGCCGTTCGTATCGTTTGCTCCCGGTCATCGATCTGCTGGAATCGGTCGCGCACCGTCTGCTCCAGCGCGCCCAGCTCCGGCCCAATCACCGCGTTTCGTACCGAGACACGCACCATTCGGCCGCACTTGACCAGCAGACCGTCATCCACAGCAACAAAAACCTCGTCCCCCACGCCCATCGGGACGAATGAGAGGATGCCGGGAACGAGGACCTCCGCGAAGTCAACATGTCTCGGAAGCAGGCCAAAGGACCCGCTCTGTCCGTCTGCTACGACTTTTTGAACCGGCCGTCGCAGCAGCACCTTTTCCGGGAGAAGCACCAGCAGAGTCATCCCGTCGGCGTCATTCATCGGAGCGTCCCTCCACCGAAGCGTCGCGGTGCCGTTGTTCAGCCTCTTCGATGCGGCCAATCATGTACAGCTCCCTCTCTGGATAGCCGGCGAATTCATCGTTCAGAATGCGTTCGCACCCGTCGAGTGTTGCGTCCAGCGAAACAGAACGTCCCTGCATGGTAGTAAACGGCTCCGTGACAACGAACGGCTGCGTAAGGAATCGCTCCAGCCGACGCGCTCGATGTACGGTTCTCTGGTCGTCTCGCGACAACTCCTCCATGCCGAGCATGGCGATGATATCCTTCAGGTCCTCGTACTGTGCAAGCGTTTCGCGGACAGACCGCGCCACCCGGTAGTGCCGCTCCCCGGCAATTCGGGGACTCAGCATATTGGAACTCGACCCCAGCGGATCAATCGCCGGATACAGACCCTGACTCGCCCGGTCACGCGAGAGGACGATGGACGCGGACAGGTGCGTGAATGTATGCGTGACCGCCGGATCGGTGAAATCGTCGGCCGGCACGTACACCGCCTGCACGGACGTGATCGAGCCGGTACGTGTGCTCGCGATGCGCTCCTCAAGACCCGAGAGCTCCGTGCCGAGCGTCGGCTGGTACCCGAGGCGCGACGGAAAACGGCCCATCAGCCCGGAAACTTCTGTACCGGCCTGAACGAAACGAAAGATGTTGTCGATGAGCAGCAGCACATCCTGACGTTCGTCGTCCCGGAAGTACTCCGCCATCGTGAGCGCGGCATGTCCGACGCGGAAGCGAGCGCCCGGGGATTCATTCATCTGCCCGAAAACGAGCACCGTGTCATCTAATACACCGGCCTGCTCCGTTTCGCGATACAATTCTTCCGCCTCGCGGCAACGCTCTCCAATGCCGCAGAACAGGCTTACCCCTTCGTAAACCGCGACCATGTTGCGGATCATTTCCATCAGGAGCACGGTCTTGCCCACCCCGGCACCGCCGAACAGCCCGGCCTTTCCTCCGCGCTCGATGGGGGCGAGAAGGTCGATGGCCTTGATCCCCGTATGCAGGATCTCGCGCCGCGCCGCCTGCTCCGAAATGGGTACCGGCGGGCCGTGAATCGACCGCCGCATCGGTTCGTCCAGTGGCGGCTTTTTGTCGATCGTTTCGCCCATCACGTTGAAGACGCGACCCAGCGTCGCACGTCCGACTGGCACCTGCAAGGGCTGTCCCGTGTCCGTGACCGCATCGCCCCGTGCCAGTCCGTGCGTCCGCATAAGCGCAAGCGTCCGCACGGTCATGACGTTCACATGCTCGACCACCTCTAAAACGACGGGCCCTGCCAGCAATCGGCTGTGAACGTCGGGAAGATTCCCGGAAAAGCGGACGTCCACGACGCTTCCGCGCACGGAGACAACGGTTCCACGGGGCGATTCCCCGGAATCGCTTCCCGCATGGTCGGATCGCCTCTCCGACGCGCGATGACGTGACGTGAATGTCTCTTCGTCCATGCGTCGGCACGCCTTCTTCGGCGAACGATAGATGATGGATTACAATCACTAAACTCACCGAACCGCCTGACGCGACGTAGGGGGGAATTCCTGAATCATCAAGCGGAGATCGTCTGCTCTTCGTGTGCGAATATTCCTCCATCTCCTTCGCCTGCGGGATGGGTGTCGCTCACTGATTGCAACCGGACGGCCGCTGCCATCATCACGCGGGCGACCACGGTGCAGATTCAGCGATAGGCGACAACCGCGGATCACCGCCATGCGTCGGCACGGTAGGCTGGCCCGCCAACGAGGCCATGGACGTGCATCTGTTGATGGCATCCATGGCCGGGGCTTCCGGTCGGCGAATTTTGTCATGCCGGCATCGCCGCCCCCCCTTCCTGCTGAATTTCCAACCTTGCGCCTGTATCTTCTGCTCATCCGGATCCGTCGACGTCAACCCGGCCGGGCAAAGGTTCGTGACGCGTCGCCCCGGTCGCGGTTGGCCCTTATCGTCGTCCCAACGTCCTCCAGAACCTTTTCGAGCTATTTGCAGCGACATCCTGGTACCTCCAGGCACAGACCCGGCCTGACCCGGACGCCCTGAATCGCTTCCCCTGTGTGATTTCCCGCACCTTCCATCCAAATCCGACCGAATGTCTTCCTCCCTCTCCGCCTACGATGTCCTGGCCCTCGGCGAACTCCTCGTCGACCTGATCGGCACCTACCCGGAGGGCACCCTGCGGGAGACGCCCTCGTTCGAACGGCGACAGGGCGGAAGCCCGGCCAATCTGGTTCGGACGGTGGCGCTCACAGGACAGCGGGCGGCGCTCGTAGCGTGCGTTGGCGACGACGGCCTCGGCACCTTCCTCCACGATGAACTCGGCGGCGTGGGCGTGGACACACGCTTTATCCGAACCGCTATGAAGGCTCCGACCACGTGCGTCGTGCTCTCGCGGAGCACGGCCACCTCGGAGTTCATCGCCTACCGACACGCGGACGCACAGCTTCGCGAGGAACAGATACCAGACGGCGTCCTGCAATCGGCAGGCATCGTCCACACGACGGCATTCGCTCTGAGCCGGGAGCCGGCCCGGTCGGTGATCCTGTCTGCATTGCGAACGGCGGACGCTGCCGGGGGACGGTGCTCCATCGATGTGAACTATGCACCGGGCATCTGGCCGGACCGTGATGAAGCGGCGACGGTGCTCCGGGACGTTGTCTCACGGGCGTCGTACGTCAAGGTGAGCGACGACGACCTGGACCGGCTCTTCGGCACCGATGGCTCGTCCCCGGATCGCGTCCAGCAGCTTCACGACTGGGGTGCGGACGTCGTGTGCCTCACGCGCGGCCCGGAAGGGTGCCGCGTCTCCCGCGACGGCGGTGCTGAGATCAAAATCGTGCCGGCGGTTCCCGTCGATGCGGTGGCCGACGCGACGGGCGCCGGAGACGCGTTCTGGGGTGGGTTTCTTTCGGCCAGCATCGACGGACACGACCCGTTTCGTGCCGCGCGGCTCGGCAGCGAGGTCGCCGCTCAGAAGCTCCAGTCTGTGGGACCGCTCACCGGAATCGAACCCATCGACGGGTGGAAAACCGGTTGATCGACTGGCTCGCCCCTACACTGTCGGGCCCCTACACTCACGGGTCCCTACACTCACGGGGCCCAGCATTGTCGGGGTTTCTCCGACAGCGCGTTCGGCCCTCCTCCCATCCGAAAGATCAACGCCGACGCAGGACGGCGTAGCGCGAAACCCGCATCTTCGTGGGTGACGTGCGGGCAGGGCGGAATCCCTGCCGGAGCGGCTCCGACCGATTCGTCCCAGACCTTGTTACCAGACACCAGACGAAATCATGAAATCGACGCAGCGTTCAGAACGAGAGCCGCGGAGACGCCCTCGATCGCAGGAGATCACACGCACTGTGATCGCGGGCGCCGTGATCGTGATCGTTGCCCTGGCCTCGGCATATTTCTTCTTCCTGTAACACGGCCGTACCGATGGATATTCGACGCCAGGCAAGGGGCGTCGATCGATATTGCCGCTCAACTGGAAAAAAACCCTTGTGCCACGTGAACGAGCGCGCCACGCGGCAGCGGTACCGGCCCGAAGCGAACGGTCTGTTCCCGTCGTTCGCTTCCGGCAGAAAGGACGGCTGAAAACGTGCACAGGGCGATTGCGCAGATGAAGCAGCGGCTTACGCGGGAGACCCGTGACGCGCGCGAGCAGGTGATCAATGCGTGCCGCTACGGTGCACGACGTGCAAAGCGAATGCGGAACGAATGACGCCGCACCGGGGAGACCGAACAGCACGCTCTGATCCAGCCATACGCTCTACGCGGCCTCCGACAGATCGGCGGGGCCATTGATCACGTCTGCAATCCTTGCGGCGAAATCCGACGGCGTGCCCCCCTGCCAGCGGACGGAGATCAATTCCGATCGGTGCATATACATCCAGTGCGAGAGGAGGCGGATTTCATCCTGATCCCGTTTCGTGAGCGCGTCGGGCCGATCGCCGGCATCCAGAAAAGCGGTTTTGACGGCGTCCGTGAGGAGACGGACCTCGTCCGGCGTGGCGGGACACGTCACGCACAGCGACGCCGTGAATTTGCCAAACCGTACCAGGAAAACGTCCGCCGTCCCCTCGTCTTTGTGCGGCTGAACAAGCGCAGCGTTGTGATCCAGAACCGGCGCGGCCACCGCCTTTTGCTTCTCCAGCATCCGGTCCAGCGTCTGTAACCAGTCACGAAAGGTAGCGGCTTTCTCGAATTCGAGATGCCGTGAGGCCTGCTGCATCCGTTCGTCCAGGTCGTCGAGTACGGATGTATCCTGACCGCGGAGAAACTGCCGAACACGTTCGACCTGCTGCCCATACCGCTCCGCGTCGTCATTCTCGCACGGCGCCGTGCACCGTTCCATGTCGGCGTACAGGCACCGCTGCCCGAGGGATAGCTCCGAGTCGTCGCACTCGCGCAAGCCGAAAAACCGGCTGATCACCTCGATCACGAGCTCAGCCTGCTTTCGGCTTCGCAGCGGTCCGTAGTATTCGGCACCGTCGTCCGAGATCGCCCGCTGCCACCCCACGCGGGGAAATTCCTCGTCCGTCTGTAGCTTGATGAACGGCCGATGCCGGTACCGTTTCTGCGCTTTGTTGTAGGACGGCTTCTTCTCCTTGATCAGGCGCGACTCCAACAGCAGGGCCTCCAGCTCGGTATCCGTTTCCGTCCACTCCACCCGGCGCACCTTGCTCATCAACTTGCGCTTGCGGGCATCCTTCGATTCGATGGCGGTGAAGTAACTTCGCACGCGTTCGGACAGCTGCTTCGCTTTCCCGATGTAGAGAATCTTGCCGCTGCTGGTCTTGAGGAAGTACACGCCCGGCGCATCCGGTAGATCGGGCAGCACGTCCTCCCGGAGTTTCTTCAGATGCTTGGGCGCCTTTCGCACCTTTGTGTATTTCCGGTTCTGAAAGGCGAGCACTTCGTGGACATCGTGAATGTCGTGCTCGAAGTCGAGCTGCCGGAAGAAGCGCTGGAGAATGATTCCGGTCGCCTCCGCATCACCGAGCGCACGGTGTCGCCCGTTCACATTGATGCCGTAAAACTGAGCCAGTCGGCTGAGTCCTTTCGAGCGAAGACCGGGGAGCAGGCGCCGGGCGAGGCGCAGACTGCACAGGGTTTGATTCGGCAGGTCATCGAGTCCAAGCCGGCTGCACTCGGCGTTCAGGAAGCGCAGGTCGAACGGCAGGTTGTGCGCCACCAGGATCCCGTCCCCGAGGAAGTCGAGGTACTGCGGCATCACGGACTCCATCGTCGGCTGATCGAACACCATCCCCGTCGTGATACCCGTCAGATGCGTGATGCGCGACGGTATAGTTCGCTCGGGGTTCACCAGTTGCTGAAACCGGTCGGTGATCTCGCCGGCCTCCACCTTTACGGCGCCGATTTCGATGATGCGGTTGGAGGCGGCCTTGGTCCCGGTCGTCTCCGTATCGGTGACGACGAAGGTTGCGTCTTCGATGGTCATACGGGTGCTTCTACTGGACAATGATGCCGACGGCGCAGGGATCGTTTATCTCTTCGGGCGTAGCGTCTCATGCTTATCGCGGAGTTTCTGAAGTGGGGGCAGGGCGTAGTCAAATCCGAAGGTCGCTCCCTCCCACGAACCGTACTGCGGGTTCGGCAGGGTAATCCACCGCGTGCCCCAGTAGGCCTGAAACTGCTCGGCGCGGTCCCGTCGCTGCTCGACGGTGACGTCCACCTCGCCGGCAAAGTCACCGAAATTGTCTCCGATCAGAAGGACGATTCGGTAGGCCTCGGCAACCGCCTCGCGCCGCGGCGTTTTGTCTGACGGTGTCCATGCGGGGATCTCTCCCTGCGTGAGAATGACATCTTCATCCGGATCCAGTGGAAACCCGAGATCCTTCAGATTTTCCCGCGTAGCCGCTTCCACATCCGCGTCCCGATTCGTCAGGTAGATGACTTGCACGCCCCGGGCGGCTGCGGCCTCTGTGAAGGCCAGCGCTCCCGGTACCGGATCCGCCTTTGCTTCTCGGCACCAGGCTTTCCACGAGTCGGTGCCGTAGCTCCGATTGTCGAGCACCAGGCGAGCCTGATAGGCTGAGTTGTCGAGCACGGTCTCATCCACGTCCAGCACGACCGCGGGCGGAAGCTCGCGGTAGGCGTCTGAGCCCTGCTCCGACTGTTCGAGCGACGCGGTCCACGTTGAGTCCTGCAGGCCGCGATCTAGCATCACCTCCGCCAGGCGATACGCGCCGCGCGTCACACCCGTGTACTCGACCGCCGTCTGCTGCCAGAGCGTCGAATGCAGGTTCGGATTGCGAAGGTCGGCGGCCGAACGCAGGCTGTCGATGGTCGACGTGATGCGATCGGCTTCCGCCTGCGTGTAGGAGGTCCCGGACGACGCACATCCAGCCAGGAGCACGAGAGAGAGGATCCAGGAAAGAGAAGGGAGAAGACGCGTCATGCGAACCGTCCGGCCATAAGAGAGGAAAATTCGTGCACTTATAGAATGCACATCACCGGGACAGAACGCAAGAATCGGATAGAATCACCGGCGGATTTCGAGCCGTCTGCACGGGCTGGCGCCGAGAGAAAGCGCTTTTTGTCGATTCTTGGTAGCCTGTACTGGCAAGCGACCGTCAAGAGGCCTTTTTTCTACATGAATCGACGGCGCGTCTACCCGCTGCGGTGGCGCTTCATGCCTGAGTCGGGGCCCACAGGATCCGCTCCGATGACCGCGCAGAGGCGGCGTCGTAACCGAACTGCCGAAGCACCTGAAGGACACGCCGGACGCGGGGGCTCGATCGTGAATCGGATCGCTCGCGCTGGAACAGCATCGGAGACCCGCTGGCGAAGGGTCTCCCCGTTCGCACTTCTTTTATCCACGGCAACAGAGGACCCCATGAAAGTTACCGTTATCGGTGCAGGAAACGTCGGCGCAACCGCTGCCGAGTGCGTCGCCCGCAAAGACATGGTCAAGGAAGTCGTCATGGTAGACATCCAGGAGGGGATGCCCCAGGGCAAGGCTCTTGACATGATGGAGTCAGCCCCGATCCATGGCTTCGATACGAAGATCACGGGCTCAAACGAATACGACGTCACAGAAGGCTCCGAGGTGTGCATTATCACCGCCGGTCTTCCGCGCAAGCCCGGAATGAGCCGCGATGACCTGCTGGCCAAGAACGCGGAGATCGTGTCGTCGGTCACCAACCAGTTTAAGGCGGGAAGCCCTGACGCAAAGCTGATCATCGTGTCGAATCCCCTCGACGTGATGACGTACGTCAGCTACACGGCCAGTGACTTCGACCCGAACCACGTGATGGGCATGGCCGGTGTGCTGGACACCGCCCGCTACCGCGCCTTCCTCGCGATGGAGCTGGACGTGTCGGTCCGCGACATCCAGGCCCTGCTGATGGGCGGCCACGGCGACACGATGGTGCCCCTGCCGCGCTATACCACGATCGGCGGCATTCCGGTCACGGAGATGCTCGACGACGACACGATTGAGAGCATCGTCGAACGCACGAAAGGCGGTGGCGGCGAAATCGTCAACATGATGGGTACGTCGGCATGGTACGCGCCGGGCGCCGCGGCTGCGGAAATGGCCGAAGCCATCATCAAGGACAACAAGCGCGTCCTTCCCGCCGCGGCCTACTGCGACGGTGAGTACGGTCTCAACGACATGTTCATCGGTGTGCCGGTGAAGCTCGGTGCCGACGGCGTGGAAGAGATCATCGAAGTCGACCTGTCGGACGAGGAGCAGCACCTGATGCAAACGTCCGCGGATCACGTTCAGGCCAACCTGGACAACCTCGAGCGCCTGAAGAATGAAGGCGCCATCGGGTAACACCTGACTCGTGCTACCGCGATGCTCCCGACCGAGCACGGCGGCAACGCATCCCGAACGGCCGATCCCTCACCACGGGGTCGGCCGTTTCGTCTTATCATGCGACCGGTGGACACGCAACAGGGGCTGGCGCCCCGCCGCAGATTCGAGAGACCGCCGATTGGCCGTCAGTCCGTTCCCCGGAGGTCGACGAACACATCCCGGAGCGGATCGGCCGGCTCGAAGTGGTGGTCCGGGTGGGCGGCGTCGTGCTTTTTCGGCTCCAGGTGAGCGGTGACGTGGACGTCGTCGTCCGGGAAGAGCCGATCCACCGCGTCCTCGACCCGGTGCGACCGGTCATGCGCAGCGTCGATCGTCATGTCTCCAGGAAACATGAGGTGATATTCGATCCAGACCTCGTCCCCTGTTCGGCGGTGCCGCACCTGGTGGAAGTCGACGATGACGCCTTCTCCTTTCGCCGACGCCAGCACGTCCAGGATTTGCTGCGTCGCGTCTCGATCTGCCTTGTCCATCAGCCCGTAAATGCTCCGTCGGATCAGCCCGTAAGCCGTCCACAGGATGTTTGCGGCGACGAGAAGCGCCACCACCGGGTCAAGCCACACGATTCCGGTCAACCATACGAGACCGACGCCGCCAATTACGCCGAGACTGGTCCACATGTCGGTCAATACATGCTGACCGTTCGAGACGAGCACGATGCTGTTCGTCCTTCGCCCCGTACGAACGAGATACCACCCGAGGCCCATGTTGACAAGCGTCAGTCCGCCGAGGAGGTAAAGACCGACGCCGAGACGCTGCAGGTCGCCTCCCGTGAGGAGGTCGTTCACCGAGGTCCACACGATCCCGACCGCCGCGACGAGAATGAGTACACCCTCTACGGCCGACGCGAAGTAGGCCGCTTTCCCGTGACCGTAGGGATGGCTACTGTCCGGCGGCGTGGACGCGTACCACAGGCTGAAGCTCGCAAATCCGGTCGCAAACAGATGCACGACCGACTCCGCCGCATCGGAGAAGATGGCGGCGCTGCCGGTCACCTGCGCTGCGACGACCTTGCCAACGAGCATCATGAACGAGACGAGGATGCTAAGACCCATCGCGCGCCGCCGAACCGTTCGACGTTTCCGGCGCGCGTCCGCGCGGCGTGCACGACGACGCTCGGCATTCGTGGGGTCGGCAGGGGAGTCAGCGCTGGACATGAACGATCGCGGGTTAGAGCGTCAGCAGTCACATTACGGTTACGAACGATGATGCGTATTGCTTGATTCCATTGTCGTTACGGATTCAGACACCGGCGAGACGGGCGCTCCACACGACCCACCGGCTTCTCCCTTGCGCCCTGTTTCATCTCGATTGCGACCTGTAACGCGTGACGCATTCGTGTATCTCCCCGCTCCCGTTGAATCCCTGCCGGGTGCTTCCGATCTTCAGCACGTCGCCGGAGGTAGCCCCCTCGCTGCGAGCCAACCGTTCCCCCAACCATTCCCCACTGCTGTATGCCTCGCCTCGAACACATCGGTATCGCCGTGGACGACGCCGATGCTGTTGCCACTCTGTATCACGACCTGCTTAAGGTGTTGCCGTACAAGGCCGAAACGGTCGCCGCCCAGCACGTGCGAACGCATTTCATCGACGCCGGACCCGCCAAGCTGGAGCTTCTGGAAGCCATCGGCGACGATGGACCGATTTCCGGCTACCTCAAGAAGCGCGGAGAAGGTCTGCACCATCTTGCCTTTCAAGTGGAGGACGTAGACGCGACGTTCGAGCGCGTGCACGAGGCCGGATACACCCCACTCGGGGAGTCGCCCACACCGGGTGCGGACGGCAAACGGATCTTCTTCCTTCACCCGAAGCAGACCCATGGGGTCCTCGTAGAGTTCTGCGGGTCGGCACCGATTCGACTTGAGCCGCAGATGATCGATGCTGATGACCGGGAGATTGCCGTCTACCGTGCCGGGGCCCAGCATCTTCCGCCGCTGGTGCTACTGCACGGAGCCGCCGGCTGCACTACGCTGGAAACTGCCCCGCTCCTGCGGCGCCTTGAACGGCAGTTTCAGGTCGTGGCGATCGACGTGCGCGGGCACGGCGCGTCGACGGCGGGAACCGGGCCGGTGTCCTTCGACGCCTTTTCGGCGGACGTGCTCGCGGTTCTGGATGTCCTCGAGATCGACAATGCTCATCTGTTTGGTTTTTCCATGGGCGGCAACATCGCCCTCGGGTTCGCACAGCAGCACCCGGGACGCGTCCGGCGCATCGCCGCACACGGCGCGAACGTAACGTGGACGGAGAAGCTCGTGAGGTCCATGCAGGCTCGCCTCGACCCGGACACGCTGACCGCAAGAAATCCGGAGCTCGGCGATCGTCTGAGCCGGCATCACGGTGACTGGCAAGAGCTATTCCAGCAGATGCACGAATGGGTGGCGACCCTTCCGAAGCAGACGCCGCGCATGCGGGACATGGCCTCCTCGATTCAGCGCCCGGTACTGTTGACGTGCGTCGACCGCGACGACCTCTTCCCCCTCGACGCCACCCTCACGCTTCACGAGCTTCTCCCCGATGCGCGCCTGGAGATCCTCCGCGGCAGCCATCACGCCCTGCCCCTTTCGCCGCTCGACCGTCTCGAGGCGACCATTTCCGACTGGCTGCTGACCTCCTGAGAGGCGACGCGCCGACCTTTTCCCTCCATCATCGCCCCTTGTATGTCTCTTCCCTCCCATCGTTACCTCGGCTCCACCGGCGTGAAAGTATCGCCGCTCTGCTTCGGCACCATGTCCTTCGGCGGCATTGCCGACCGCGAGACCTCCGCTGCAATGTTTCGACGGTGTCGAGAAGCCGGAATTAACATGTTCGACTGTGCGAACGTGTACGCCGGCGGCCGATCCGAGGAAATCCTGGGCGACCTTATCGCCGATTGCCGCGACGAGGTCGTGATCACGTCCAAGGCCTATTTCCCGACAGGCGAGGACCCGAACGCGCGCGGCGCTTCGCGTTACCACCTCGTCCGAGCTGTAGACGCCAGCCTGAAACGCCTCAATACCGATCGGATCGACGTCTTTTTCGTGCACCGGTTCGACGAGGCAACAGACCTATCCGAAACGCTCCGCACGCTCGACGATCTGGTGCGTTCCGGTAAGGTCCTCTACCTCGGAGCGAGCAACTTCGCCGCGTGGCAGGTCGCCCGGGCCCTCGGTGTGCAGGAGCGGGAGGGGTGGAGCCCGTTTCACGTGATTCAGCCGATGTACAACCTCGCAAAACGACAGGCCGAAGTGGAACTCCTTCCGATGGCCGCGTCGGAAGGCCTGGGCGTCACGCCCTACTCCCCGCTCGGCGGAGGCCTACTTACCGGGAAATACGGCGTAAACCGGCGCCCCGATACCGGCCGTCTCGTCGAAAATGAGATGTACCAGACGCGCTACGGCGCGGACTACCACTACGAGGTGGCAACCCGCTTTGCCGCGTTCGCGAAGGATCACGGGTTCGATCCGGTCCCCCTCGCCGTCGCCTGGGTGGCAAGCCATCCGGCGGTCACCGCACCCATCATCGGCGCCCGGTCCGTCGAGCAGCTTGAAGGATCGCTGGGGGCGCTCGACGTCGACATGACGCCATACCTCCACGCGGCCATCGGCGACCTTTCCCCCGCGCCGCCTCCCGCGACCGACCGTGTTGAGGAGCGTACGGAGCATACGTACGGGCAACGATAGAACGTCACGAGAACGAACGTAGCTGGCTATCGGAGCTTCATCTTCCCTCCCGAGGTGCTGAATGACGCGTATGCCCGCAGGTTGTTAACACCGAGGCGCGGAGACCCGACGGACGACGGATACCCGTTCAAGCACGATGGCTTTCCACAGAACTCGCCGCTTCCATGCTCCCCTCGAACCTGACGACCAGCTATCCGGACGATGCACCGATTTATTACCCCCTTTCGCCCGTACAGCGGGTTGAAATGCCGGTGGAAGGGGACCTCGTGCATCTGACCCTCACCGGACTCGCGCGCGTCGAGGGCGATACGGCCCGCGGCCCCGCTGCAGGCACGATCCCAAGAAACGAGTACGGCGAAGGTACGGAGTCCTTCACCGTCGCGATCGCCAATATCGGCCCGCGTCTCCAGGACCTCGAACAGATCGCCGTGTTCGTCGGCACCGAATCAGGCATGATGCGGATGCCCGGTAGCTCGCACAACCAGCCGATCGGCGGGCAGTACGTCGATGACATACGTCCCGCGTACGTCGACGGACGTGTCGGAATCGTCGTCGACGTCGACATCGTCGGGATGGGATCCCTCGACAGCATCCAGTTTCAGGTCACGTGCACCGGGCTTCCGGCTCCGGAAGATGGACGGACACATGAAGCAGCGTTAGACGAGCATTCGTCGATTGAACAAAGCCCGTTTGAGCCACGCTCGGATCGCCGGACGGACGACGATCCGTTCGGTCGTGAGCGAAATGACGTGTTTTCCGATGATGACTTTTAGCACCGGGAAAGCTCTAAGAACACTCCCGCATGGATGGCAGAGGCCGAAATAGGTGGACGTATCAGTCGTTGCGAGCGCGTCAACAACACCGGGCTGCTCTTCGGAGTAACGTTTGTATCCCGTAAGACACGAAGACGAATACTGTACCGTGTCTTACAACCTCTATCCACGCACGCACGCTCGACCATTATGGATCGTCGATCATTTATCGGGAAACTTGCGATTCTGACGACCGGGCCCGCTGTGCTCGCCGCTTGCGGAAAAAGCCACTCCGCCGACGTCCCCGCGGGCGCCGCGTCGGATTCCACCTACGTAGCACCTGTTACGTCCGACTCGCTCTGGGTCCACGGCCGCGATGCCGACGTGACTCCCCTGGAGAAGTCAGAGGAAGCGTGGAAAGACGTGGTCTCCCCGGAAGCCTACCAAATCCTCTTCGAAGAAGGCACCGAGCCGCGATATTCCAGCCCCCTGCTGGAGGAGAAACGGCGGGAAACGTATATCTGCGCCGCCTGCTACCTGCCGCTCTTTTCGTCCATCACGAAGTACGAGAGCGGAACGGGATGGCCGAGTTTCTGGGCCCCACTTCCCGGTCGCGTGGGCACGAAAGTGGACAACAAACTCGCGATGCAGCGCACCGAGTACCATTGCACACGCTGTAGCGGGCACCAGGGGCATGTCTTCACCGATGGCCCCGACCCGACCGGATTTCGTTATTGCAATAACGGACTCGCCCTTGCTTTCGTACCGGAGGACGAACCACTCCCCTCACTGCGATCCTGAGCAGACTCGCTCGTCCCCACGCCGCCATCGATCCGTCCACACACCCCACCGGACGAATGAAGCCCCTCACCACCGCCGTCTCGATTTTTCTCCTGGCCGGCTTTCTCTTCGGCACGACTGCATGTCAGAACGCGGATTCGGAAGCCCGTGCTGAACATGCCCCGATGCAGGACACGACGGAGGTTGACCCCGCTGTCGTGGACACCGTATGGTTTGCCGGCGGCTGCTTCTGGTGCATGGAGCCGCCGTTCGATCGAACCGAAGGCGTATTGAGCACGATCTCAGGCTTCGCCGGTGGTACGATCGAAAACCCTTCGTACCGGCAGGTGGCAGGGGGCTCAACCGACCACACAGAAACTGTCCAGATTGCGTATGATACGACGCGCGTCGATATCGATCGACTGCTTTACGTCTACTGGCGAAACGTCGACCCGCTGGACGCCTCCGGTCAATTCTGCGACCGCGGCTCCCAGTACCGACCGGACATTTTCGTCAGCCCCTCACGGGCCGATCACCGGGAGGCTGCCGAAGCGTCAAAGGTAGACGTGCAGCAGCGATTCGATCAGCCGGTCGTTGTTGACATTCACGACCTGAATGCCTTCTACCGGGCGGAGGACTACCACCAGAATTTCTACAGGAAAGACCCGGGTCGTTATTACTCCTACCGTGAAGGATGCGGTCGCGATCAGCGGCTGAAGGCGCTGTGGGGAGATGAAGGAAACGCGCCGCCGAAAAAATCAAGATAAGGGCCGATCGGTACGGCGTCACGCTGCCAGCCGTCGTACTCAGGCTCGACGTAGATATCTGGGTTGAGCGACCGCGACCGCCTCATCGGCTCCGGGGATGGGATCGAAGTACCGACGCACCTCGTCCGTAAGGTGCTCGGCAATTTCTTTGCGATCGTCCGTATCCCCGTCCAGGCGGCCGAAGTGCACGTAGGCGTCGATTCGGGGCGTGGCGAGCATGCGCCAGAAGTGGGGGGCAAATTCCATGTCGCCCCACCACGCCGTTGTCTGGTAGGCCGGCGCATCCTCCCCCGGCGTTCGATACGTGAGGCTTGCGTAATGCACCGGCCGGTCCGAGGCCGCGATAGGCGCCAGAAGCGATGCGCGAAACGGCAACACTCGATCGCCCGCGGTAGACGTCCCTTCAGGGAAGACGATGACACCCTGCCCCCGCTGCATGGCCTTCTCCAGACGGTCGTTGATGCGAAGCACATCGCGCCGCGAATTTCGGTCGATGAAGATGGTACCGCCGACTTTCACGAGGTACCCGACGAGGGGCCAACTCCGCACCTCTCGCTTGGCCACAAGAGCGCACGCGAGGTGGCTCATGAACACGAAGACGTCGAGGTAGCCGAGGTGATTCGACACGAGGAGAAACGGCGGCTTCGGGTCCTCTCCTGTCGCGTGAATCCGGAGGCCGACGATGTACTGCGTGACGCGAAAGAAGAACTGAACTATACGAGCACGGACGGCGTGCACGCCGGGCCAGGGGAGCCATCCGGCCCTCTCGGCATCGCACAGCAGATCCATCGGTATCACGTACGTGATGCAGCTGAGGAGCGTCCACAGGACGATGCCGACAAGGCGAAGGGCCGCACGGACCGTTCCGATCGTCGACGCGGGGGGCACGAACTGATCAACCGGAAGCTCATCGGACGGGGCGGCCGACGCAGCCGGATCGGAGGAGGCCGTGGCGGTCGAAGAAGAATCCGACATGGGAATCGGCTAATGGGACGGGACGAACGGGTCAGTGCGCGGAGACCGACAGGAAACGGATCCATGACGGCTTCCTGGTAGCACGGGCCGGGATGGGCTCCGCCTTACGACTGGTAGCCGAAGAAACGAGCGGCGCTCGGCTCCAGATTCTTGATGTCGTAGAACGTCAGAAAGTCGATCGTCCCAAATTCGCGATCAATGGCGGGCGGCCCGCACATCCGGGCACCTGTGCTGATGTAGACGCGCATCAGGCGCGGCACGTCGCTGGCGGTCGCCGGCTCTACCTCTCCCTCCACCTCACATGCGTACCCTGGCTGCGGGGTAACACGCAGGTCCGGATGCATCATGTCCTTCGCTTCGAAATACTTCAGCATCGCGATGCCCTCGCGTGGATCCTGACTTGTCAGCGACGAGCACCCGAACAGGTAGCGGCAGCCGGAGTGGCGGAGGTACGATCCGAGACCGCGCCACAGCAGGTTCAGGACGGGGAGCGACCGGTGATCGCTGGCGATGCACGCACGACCGAGTTCCACCGCGTTGTGCGTGACGGCATTTGGCCAGTCTGAGAGGTCAAACTCGATCGACGAATAGAACCCGAGACCGGCATCCGCCATCGCATGCGTCTGCATCCGGTAGGTGCCGACGATAGCACCATCGACCTGGTCACGCACGAGCAGGTGGTGACATGTGTTGTCGAAATCGTCGGCATCGCGACCGATTTCGAACGACTCGTCGAGTCCCTCGTCCAGTTCCACGTTGAACACCTCGAATCGGAGTCGCTGCACCTCAAGGAGATCCTCCTCGCTTCGCGCGAACGCAAGCTCGTAGTGATCTGCCGTGGAGTCGACATCCGGGATCAGGTCTTCGAACACCGGATAGGACGTCGTGTCAGAGGAAGCCATGAGGCGAGGAGCGAGGTATATGTCGATCGACCGAGCGGGAAGCCGCGTAATCACGACGTGCTTCCGGCAAACTCGCCGGTCCGGAGAGTAGTGGGGGCGTGGATAGTGCGCCTCTGTGCACCCTTTCGCGTGCACCATATGAAACGTACGAGTTACACGGCGTACGTTCCAGTCGGCGGGCAACTTCCGCGCAGGCTTCATGCACGCTGGACGCTTTGTGCGTCCTGGCGCGTTGGACCTGTTCGTCCGCGGAGACAGCGCGTGTCCAGTAACAAATACGTGACGGCGCCGCAGGTTCTGCCTGCGACGCCGCCTCGGGTAGCCAATTGTTGAGGACGATTATACTGGCCATTCCTGCCGGGTCCACGCCTGGTCCCAGAACATCCACTCGTACCGGACGCTTAGCACGAACTGCTCTTTGGCTCGCTCGCGCGTGACTGGATCACTGGCTACGGCGAACCGCTGAAATCGCTCGAGCAGATTATCCATGTACTCGTTAAAGTCGGGATCGCGATACATTTCCAGCCAGTCGGCATACGGGTGATCGGCGGGCACGTCTCCCATCTCGGCCTCGAGTTGCTGACCGAGGTGTATGTAGAGCCACGGGCAGGGCGTGATGGCAGCAACGGCTTCCACGAGCGACCCGGTATGTGCCGTGGCGACCATGTGGTTCTGATAGGCGCGGTTATTCGGCGTGAGCTCGAGACGGGCAACGTCGTCGGCGTCGTAGCCGAGCTCTTCCCCGTAACCGGCGTGCAGTTCTTTCTCGACGACAACCGCCATCTGAGCGGCTTCGATGAACCACAGCTTGTCGTCAGGATCCGGGCAACGGGTTGATATCACCGACGTGGCGTCTGCAAACGCCTCCAGGTACCGCGCGTCTTGCATCTGGTAGAACCGAAAGCGATCGCTGTCGAGCGAGCCGTCGGCCAGGGCACGCACGAATGGGTGGTCATGCGCCGCATGCCAGGTATCACCGGCCGCCTCTAGACATTCTTCGGCGAAGGCAGGAACGGTATACGGGCGGGATTCTTCGGTCAACGATGGGGACTCCATAGCGTAGCTGATGCGTCAGAGTAGAAGGATTGACGCGAAGCCGGGGAGCCGGACACGTTGCGACGCGGACACCGCAAACAGCGGGTTGGGGAAACGAGCAAATCGACTGAGGCAGCCTATCCACCCACACGCCCGTCGACGCGCAACCGAAGGTCCGATCTGAAGCTTTCCTTCGCCGGTACGAACCGGATCAGGTTCTAAGGGACTCTCTCAGCCCTCCGCCAGTACGGCGGGTAGCACCCCTAGCTTCGCTCTCTTATCATACCCCACGCGAGGAGACAATTTCAATGGCAAGGAGGAACGTCTTTACAATCGACGGTCGATTGGGAATTCGGATTGGGGGATTCAACATGAGACTTGCGTTGGATCGTTAGGGCGTTGGATCGTTGATTCCTTGCGGATTTAGGATTGCGAATAACGAACGGGGTGGATGCACGCGGCGACGTGCTCAGATCTCCGCCATCCGGTGCATCCCGTTCCCCCATTCTCCCGATCCCCCACTCCCGGCTCCCCTCAGGAAAGCGTCTGATTGAAGTGCGAGAGTGTTGCGTTCCACACCTCGCGTAGCGACGCGGGTACGTCGTCGTCGTGGGGATGCTTGCCCCCGAACGTGTGCCCGCCGGTCGCTTTCATCAGGGTCGCATCAGGCTGTGCATCCGCGAGGCACCGGGCCGCCGACATGGCCACCGACGCGTCATCCTCAGCATGCACGATCATCCACGGCACAGTGAGCCGCCGGGCAGCTGCGATAATGTCCAGACGATTTCGATTCTTCCGGGCGTCGTCGTACAGCACCCGGTTGAGCCGCATAGTTTGCCCCGTTCGGCTGTTTATCACCTCCACGTATCCCCGGTCTTTCCACTCCCGGATCTGCTCTTCCCCGAACCGTCCGAGGAACGTATCAACCGAAGACCAGGTGACGAGGGAGTCGATGTCGGGGCACTGGTCGGCATGGAGGATCGCGATGCCGCCACCCCTGGAATGACCCATCAGTCCGATGCGCTTGCCATCGACGGGGGCGAGACCGTTCGTGTTCTCGAGAACGTAGTCGGTCACCGCGTCCACATCGTCCAACTCCCGCGTGTACGTATTCTCGGCAAAGGCCTCGAGGTCGGCGAATTGCGTCGGATGCTCTGGCGTGACCCCGTTATAGCTGAAGTTGAAGTGGACGGCAACAAAGCCCGTCCGGGCCAGCGCACGCCCCCATGTCGGGAACGGCCCCCAGTCTTTGAAGCCTTTGAACCCGTGACATAAGATGACAGCCGGCTTCACGCGACCGTCCTCTACCCAGCGAAGGTCTCCGTGAACGGCGTCACCCCGGACATTCTCGACGGAAAACGATTCTTGACGTAGAGAAGTAGACATCGGTCAAGCGGAATGCGAAGGAGGAAGGTCGAAAAGCGAAGTGGCCGGGTCGGTTGTAGGCGACGGAACCCACTCATACACGGATCTTCACGACAACGCCTCTCGGGCGCTCCGTGATATACGGCTCGTTATCGTGCGTCTGCGAGGCGCTGATCCTGGAACTCCGCCTTCCCGTCCCTCAGGAAGCCCGCGAAATCTTCCACTGATGAGACGCCGCTATCTTTTTCAATCAAAGAGCGGTCCTGCGGATTGACGATGGCGTACGTGGGCAGGGCCGTGGTCCCGGTCAGCTGCAACTGGTAGCGCTGAAACTCCGTCCCCTTCGGCGGAGCGTCGGTGTACAGGCGGAGGAGCACGAAATCGGACCGAAATTGCTCGGCCACCGGTGCCTGCGGAAACACATTGGCCTCCATGTCCCGGCAGTTGGTGCAGGTATAGCCTGTGAAGTCGATGAACACGGGTTTGCCTACCTCCTTCGCCTCAACAAACGCCGCGTCGATGTCGTCGGTATGCCAGCGAAACTCCGTTCCACTCTCCGTTTTCTGCCCGGCGCTGCCCGTTGCGAACAGATTAGGATCGCTCGTCTGCCGCGGCGGCAGGTATGCGTCCACGGTGCCGAGCGGAGCACCGAACAGCCCCGGAAGCATATACATCGCCACACCGAAAAAGGCGGTCGCAGCCAGCAGCCGCAGGCTCCCGATCGACTCCGTCGGGCCCTCATGCTTGAGGTGAAGTTTGCCGAGGAGATACAACCCGGCCATGGCGAAGATGACGATCGTCAGCGCAATCGCCAGCGGGCGCGACAGGATCTGCGTGCCCCAGATCAGATCAGCGTTCGACAGGAATTTGAGCGCGGCGGCCAGTTCGATAAAGCCGAGCGTTACCTTCACGGCGTTCATCCACTGCCCGGATTCAGGCAGCGTCTCGAGCGCCCGTGGAAACATGGCGAACCCGATGAACGGAACAGCGAACGTAGCACTGAACGCCAGCATCCCGACCACCGGGTAGAACCATTCTCCGCCCGAGGTCGCGGCCAGCAGCCCGCCGACGAACGGTGCGGTGCAACTGAAAGACACGAGCGTGAGCGTCAATCCCATGAAGAGGACGCCCGCGACGCCCTGTTGCTGATTTCCTTTCTGGTTGAAGTAATTCACCAACCCGCTGGGCAGCCGTAGCTCAAACAGCCCGAGTAGCGACATGGCGAAAATGACGAACACCGAACCGATGAACAGATTCACCCAGGGATTGGCGGCGATCGATTGCGCACCGGCGGCGCCGAGAATCATCGCCATCGCGACACCGAGACCGGTGAACGTTGCGATGATGGCGAAGCCGTACAGGGAGGCCATGCGAACCGCCTGACCGCGGGTCTCCGTGTGGCGGGTGAAAAAAGACACCGTCAGAGGAATCATTGGGAAGACACACGGGGTGAGCAAGGCCGCCGCGCCTGCACCGATCGCGAGAAGCAGAAAGCCGAGAAGTCCGTCGGAGCGGGCATTGTCGAGCTCCCCGACGGCGGATGCACTGGGCGTATCGGACCTGGTGGAAGCGGCCGGGGCGGACGAGGAAGGCGCCTCGCGTTGAGGTTCACCATCCGAAGCCTCGGAGGCCGCACCGGCGTCTGTGACACTTTCCGCCGCGCCGTCACTCGGCTCGGCCGGTGGAGCGCTGTCCGGAGATGTGGTCTCGGACGCCGTCGATGATGCTTCATCTCCACCATTGCGGGACGGGGATGCCGCTTCCGCCGCGGGCGCCGCTTCGCTTTCACCGGGCGGCTGGATGTCGACATTGACGGCGAATTCCTCCCGAACAGGGGGATAGCACATGTCCTGGTTGCAGATCATGTACTCGACGGTTCCGCCGACAGACTCCGCGCCCGGCTCCGCCGATTCACTCACCGCGATGTCTGCCCAGACATGCGCCCGGTTCTCGAAATAGGTGACCTCCTTCTTGAAGTTGGGGTCATAGCCGCGCTGAGGCGTCTCCTGGTGAACCGTGCCGTTCCACGACAGCCCCTGCGGCCTGTCGTCGACGGTGACGCGCACGCCGCGGCTGGGCGGAGGCGAGTCGACGGCATACATCTTCCACCCGTCCTGAATCGATAGATCGACGTGCACCGTCACCTGGTCGCCCGCATGTACGGCCTCCGGCGCGACCGACGTGGTAAACGACACCTTCGACTGGGCGCCCATGGTCTGCGCGTTCGCGGCGGTTGCTCCGCCCGCGACGGCAACCAGAAGGATCAGGACAACCTGAAGGGAGGAAAGGAGATGGCGCATGAACGGTCGCGCAGGCAAGACGGCAGAAAACGAGCGAGTGAACGTCGGATCATGGGCGCCGACCGCGTGACGCCCAGTTTCGGCAACATGCAAGACGAAAGGGTACTCGCTCCGAACAGAACGAGTACCCTTTGACGTTGTTGCCCGGCGAAGCGGTCGTAGCGACCGATCCACCGATGTTTCGAACGGTGTCCCGGCCGATGCCGGAACGACTAAAAGTCGGAGCCGGACTCGGGGATCACCTGAATCGACAATTTGGCCTTCACCTGCGGATGCAGCTGGATGTGAGCCGTGTACGTGCCGACTTCGCGAATGTCTTCGTCGAGATCGATGCTGCGACGATCAATGTCGTAGCCACGGTTGGCGAGTTCGACGGCGATCTGCTGCGTCGTGACGGTACCGAAGATCCGGTTGTCCTCGCCCACTTTCGCGGTGAAGACGACCTGCATATCTTCGAGCTCGTCGGCCAGATCTTGCGCGTCGTCGGCCTTCGCCGCCTGCTTCCGCGCGGCCTGACGCTGCTCCTCACGCGCCTGCTTGATGGCGCCCTCGGTAGCGAGGCGGGCGATGCCCTGCGGAATCAGGTAGTTGCGGCCGTAGCCGTTCGCTACCTCGTGAATTTCACCTTGTTCGCCGAGATGCTCGACGTCCTGGAGTAGAATGACCTTCATGTGCTTGTGCGATGCGGTTCAGAACAAAACGTAAACGTCGGGCGGGTCGCCGTGCGACCCGGAGTCGAGGCTATCGTACGTTATCCTCGACGAACGAAAGCAGGGACAGATGGCGGGCACGCTTAATCGCGACCGTCAACTGCCGCTGAACGCGGGCCGGAACGCCGGTCACGCGCCGCGGGAGAATCTTACCCTGGTTGTTCATGAACTGCTGCAAGAACTCAGTGTCCTTGTAGTCGACGTATTCGATGTGCTCGTAATCCTGCTCGTTGTTATTCGCCATGGTACTTGGGCTCGTCCGTTGTGTGCGAAGGGGTGATCAGCAGCGTGTGCGAGGTATGCGATTACTCGTCGCTCTCCTCTTCCGCTTCGGCTTCCGCTTCGGCTGCAGCGGCCGCTTCCTCTTCGGCCTTGCGGGCGGCACGCTTCTTCTGCTTCTCGTAGTGGCGGATCATCTTCGCATCCATGCGAAGCGAGAGGTATCGCAGGATGTCATCGTTGATCTGCATCTGACGTTCGACCTTCGGAATCAGGTCGCCCGGCGCGCGGAAGTACATGTTGACGTAGTACCCGCTGCGCTTCTTGTCGATCTCGTAGGCCAGGCGCTGGTTGCCCCACTCGTCGACTTCGATGATCTCACCGCCGTTCCCCTCCACATACTGCGTGATGGAGCGGACGATGTCGTCGATCTGGTTCTGCTTGACGACCCCACTGATGACGTACGTGAGTTCGTACTGATTCTTGCTCGATGCCATAATATGTTTATTTCCCTTTGGAATGACGAACGTATATCATGCCCTCCGTCGTCCGACCCCGGCAGGACCGCCGCAGAGAGCAGGGAACGCTCAATAGATGGTGTGTACGGAAAGCGACGCAGAAGGTCGCCCAGCGGCGTTGAAGGTTTTGGGAAAAGGGGTTTCGTTGGTCGTCCGTAGTAGGTTGTGGTTCGGATTGGACACGGTCGAAAATGCCGTATCCGCGCGCCGTGGACCGTCGTTCACCCAACACAACGACCCACGCCTCACTACATACAATCGACGGCCTACAGATTCGCCAGTCGCTCGGCATTCTCTTCCGCACGAAGGGCCGTGATAATGGGGTCAAGATCCCCGTCGATGATATCCTGCAGGGCGTGATTCTTGTCGCCGCCCTCAAGTCGGTGGTCGGTGACGCGGTCCTGCGGGAAGTTGTACGTCCGGATCTTGGCCGACCGATCGCCGCTCCCCACCTGCGACCGGCGCGCTTCGTCCCGCTCTTTTCGCTGCGCCTCCAGCTTTTTCTCATACAGGCGCGAGCGAAGCACTCGCATCGCTTTCGCCTTGTTCTTGTGCTGGCTCTTCTCGTCCTGGCAGGACACGACGGTGTCCGTGGGGACGTGCGTTATGCGCACCGCCGAATCCGTGGTATTTACAGACTGCCCACCCGGACCGGTGGCCCGGAATGTGTCGATTTTGAGCTCGGACGGATTGATGTCGACGTCCACCTCCTCGGCTTCCGGGAGAACAGCAACGGTGGCAGCAGATGTGTGAATGCGGCCACTGGACTCGGTTTCCGGTACGCGCTGGACGCGGTGGACGCCGCTCTCGTATTTGAAGGTGCCGAAAACGCCTTTTCCCTGCACGCCAAACACAATCTCTTTGAAGCCGCCCTGCGATCCCTCGGCGACGTCGAGCACCTCGTACGCCCAACCTCTCTTTTCCGCAAACTTAGTGTAAAGGCGAAAGAGATCGCCAGCGAAAAGGGCGGCCTCGTCTCCGCCCGTTCCGGCCCGAATCTCGACAATAGCGTCCTTCTTGTCCTCCGGATCTTTCGGAATCAGCATCATCTTGAGCTCGTGCTCGACCGCCGGCAAGCGCGCGTTGAGTTCCTCGAGCTCATGCTGTGCCAACTCTTGCATCTCCCCAGACTCGGAGTCGACCAGTTCTTCGAGGTCCGACTGCTCCTGTAGTAGATTTTCGTAGGTATTGATCGCCGAAACGACATCTCTCAACTCGCCGTGCTCCCGCCCCAGTTCCTGCATCCGCGAGGAGTCGGTGGCAACGTCTGGATCCGCCATCAGCTGCTCGATCTCCTCGAACCGGCGTTTAATCTTCTCCAGCTTCTCTATCTCGATCATGTACTGCAGCAGGGGGTCTGCTCGACGTGGGTCGGGATCGGATTGCAATTTGCGGTGTACGGATGATCACTGTATAGGTTCA